>CAXGRO010000004.1:0-37097 GCA_964012055.1 uncultured bacterium | reverse complement strand
CATTCCATCTATGTCATTTAAATCTATTCCAACCGTTGTCAGGGCCTGTTTAATTACCGGCACAATGCTGCGCATATGGGCACGAGAGGCCAGTTCTGGTACTACACCTCCATATTGGGCATGATCCCACTGGGAAGAAATAATATTGGCATGCACATTATAGTGTTCATCTACAATAGCCGCTGCTGTTTCATCACATGAAGTCTCTATCCCTAATACCAACATTTTAATTACTTCTCTATCAAGTCGACCCTGGCTGGACTAATCGATCTAACCTCAAAAAAGCTATCTTCTTCTGAGCGTACGAACAGAGGTTCTCCACTGTATTCCCTATAATCAACGTACAATCTCAAATCTGTTTTTGCTACTATGTTCGCCACTATATCAACAGGACCTCTCACTTTTACCCGAACGCGCGGGGGACTTGTCAACATCTCTCTATCTCCCGTATAGAGCACCTCTACAGGTATTCCGCTAATCTCGTCTTCCGCCAATATTTGAATGTCTGCACTTACTGTTACTACTGCCGGATCTATATGAATGCGTCGGCCTTTGGGTACGTGCAGCGCCACCTCTTGTTCGAAATCTTCTTCTAAGTCTTTTAATACGAGAGAATCAGTATTGATTGTTTGAATTGTACCGATATAGCTGAGTGGACCAGAAATTTCAATCTGTGGGGGCTCAACACGCAGAACTCCAACCTGTGTATATGCTTCGGCGGTTTGCACTTGGACCAGAGGGTTTACTTTTATCGTCCGCTCTATCCGCCTATCTAATGCAATCTCAATCTCTGTAGGACTGAGGATCTCTCTAACTTGAATATCTAATTCTATAGGATCATTTTCAACATCTTCGACTTTCAATTTCTGTTTGTAAAAATTGATTTCATTTGTTCTAGCCTGGGCTTGTACTCGCAACCTAAAATAGCTGACATTTAGCTGTAGCAAATCTTTACCGGGACCAGCAACCAATACCCTAACCCTGTCTGGCAGTAAATTACCTATTGTCATTGATGGGACCCCAGGTTCAGAATTTGGATCTTCGACTATAAGCGATATATCAATTTCTTTCTCGTATGTATGTTCTGTTACTGCATGCAGCCAGAGTAATATAGCCAGCGTTAAAGACCCTACTTTGATCCCCCAATTACTTATCTGTTCTTTCTGCAATGATCTCTTTGAAGAGAAGAAAAGGCTCCCTTGTCAGGAGCCTTTTTCAGATTAAATTTGGCAATTTAAAACTATTGCTCTAGTATTGGAACAATAGTGTCACACTAATAAAACTGCCGATCACGAAGAATTTATTTGTAAGATTCTTTGATATCTTTACCTACGCTCAATTCCCCATTGTCTATTCTAATGTGAAAACCACAGTCTGGGTTGGTACAGACCCAAGCTTTAAAATGAATGGCAGCACCATCTCTACCGTAATCAGATAGCGGGACTAACACGCCTTCTGAGCAAGATTTGCAAGCAGGAAAACTGTTAACTTCCATCCTTTGACCTCCCCTCCCTTTTAGGTGTGTCGGGTTTTTACGGTCTGTAGCACTTCGAATTTATATAACCCCTTAGATAACGGGTATTATACTCTCTCACTTCAATTTAGCTATGCTTCTTACACCTGTCAATACATATCCGACGGATTCAATTCTGAGAAATGGGCTGCTTCATAACGTCGTTTATGTATTTGGCGTATTCATACACAACAGACTCTTGAGCTGATGTCTCTACAGATCCTGGACGCTCTAATCTAACTCGCGCCAGTGCATCTTCAGGTGCATATTGCCTTTTGACAAGAAAACATGCCAACATCGTACCTGTTCTGCCTATACCCGCCCCGCAATGTAATACTGTTGGACAATTCTGTTGTATCTGTCTCTCTACAAAATCTATAGTTTTTATTACATCTTGCAATGTGGGAGATTGCATATCTAGAATTGGCACATGAAGGTAGTTCATCTCGATAGAAAGTAAGGCTTCTCTATCGAGAGGCCATTCCGTTAAAGATACTATGCAGCGAATTCCCTGATCATATAGCACTTCTATATCCTGGTTTTGGGGCTGCCCCATTCCGGCTATTTGGCCTTTTTCTAACCAGCTAAAATTCAACAACATCAATCATACTCCCGCCGGTGCTGCCCGAGGCCCCTCTACCCATTCTTCTCCGTCCTCTCCTACTTCCTTTTTCCAAATGGGCACAACTTCCTTTAAGCGATCAATATAATACCTGCAAGCATCAAAGGCTTCTGACCTATGCGGGCTCCCAACAGCAATCAACACGCTAATCTCGCCAATTTCTAAACGACCAATTCGGTGCAACGCAACGATGTCACTGACCTGCCAACGCGTTCTTACTTCATCGCCCACCTCGGCCATTTTTTTTTCTGCCATATCCTTATATGCTTCATAGACCAGATAATCTGTCCGCTTTTCGCCCGAGTGATTTCGCACAACTCCAGCAAATGTTACTATTGCTCCGTTATAATCCTCTAGGACACTGCTGTACAACGCATCCGGTGCGATTGGCTCTTCTACAATCTTAAACATTTATTCCTCCGCTTACAGGAGGGATAAATGCAACCTCATCCCCGTCGTACAAGACCGTCGTATCATCGGTATATTCAGCATTTACTGCAACCGAAAGAACATTGTTTAACCCTTCTAGATCTGGGTATTTGGCTAGTAGTCTATTTTTAAATTCTCCCACCGTCATTTCTGCGTGAATTTCTATACAGGTTTCTCTTTGACCAGTTATATCCTTACAAGAAGCAAAAAATAAAACTTTAACTTTCATATTTTTTCAATATAATCTAAACAAATATACTGCGCAAGATTGTTTAACTCCAACTTCTGTTTACACATTACTTTATAACGAAAAAAGTCGTTGGCTTCTTTCAAGAAGAGAAGCCAACGACTTTTGACTACCGAGCGAAGTAAAATTTAACTTGCCTTATTGTAGCAGGGTCATCTTTTTCTTCGCAATATAATTACCGGCATTAAGCTGGTAAAAATACACACCGCTACCGACCTTCGCCCCAGCCTCATTCTGGCCATTCCAAACAATGTCGTAATGACCTAGGGCCATGCTCTGGTTGTTCACGAGCGTGCGAATAACCTGACCAGTGAGATCGTAAATGGTTAGTGAAACAACCGCTTCCTCACTGAGGTCAAAGCTGATATTCGTTTCTGGGTTGAAGGGATTAGGATAATTTTGTAGCAATGTTGTGACTGTGGGCAAAACTCGCTGCTCCACCGCTGTGGGAGACACAAAGACCTCAATCACATCGGAACGGGTTACGGTTCCGTCTAGATCAATCTGCTTGAGATAATAATAAAGCACATCAACCTGTGGTAAATCGCCGTCCGCAAAGTTATAGGTCTTGTATTCGTCCGTAGTGCCATCGCCAAAGATCAAATCGCTGACCCTGCCGAATTGCCTGTTATCTTCGCTACGGTATACTTCCCAACCCAAGTTATTGGTCTGGGAGGCAACACCCCATTCAAGCAACACTTCATTGGACAATTTGAAATCGGCAACGAAGCTGGCCAATTCAGCAGCTACTGGCACATCCCAAGTGATGGTAATTTCCACGCTCAATTCGCGGGTTTCACCTTCGGAGTTGTCGGCTGTAACGGAAGCCACGGCTACGACACTTGTGCTACCTGCCGATTTATTGCCTTCAGCATCGATGAGACTAGTACCGCTGCCCGAGGGCGCCTCACCAATAAAGGCTGCCTTGCCCTCTTCATTAGTGATCGCGGTAACGTTTTCGGTTCCGCCAACACCGATTTCAATAACGGTGCCATCGGCCTGATCAATCAAATAGACGGTTTCAGCACCGTTGTTGGTGATGGCCCAACTTATTTCCTGGCCTGCACCAGCAGCACCCGTTGCATCGGTGAAATCCACAGCGGGACTATGCTCACCTGCGCTGCCATCAGCCTCAGCGCCACTGCCCACGGGCGAGAAATCTAAACTGATATCGCTCGCAGTAAGCAAAGTGAACGTCGGCTCAATGATACCTAAGTAGGTATAGCCATTTTCAATCGTGACGCTCTGACCATCTGGATTCGTAACCACTACGTCTACAGACCCTTCTTCACCTGCCGGACTAGTTGCCGTCAGACTGGTGGCATCTACAAAAACCGCAGCAGCATCTTCACCGCCGATGGTCACAGTAGCACCATCCTGGAAGTTGGCACCCGTAATCGTCAGGGACGTACCACCCGAAATCGATCCCGCTGCCGGATCAACAGCACTTGCAGTAGGAGCCGGAGCCGGGGGGTTGATGGTAATGGACAAGCCGATTTGATCAGAGGTAAAGCTATCCTGGTCGGACGAGTTCTTACCAATGACGGCTTCAAACACTTCAATGGTCACTTCGCTGCCATCGTAGTCATCGGCCATCGTGATGAAAAATTCACCTAAAGCTGCATCGCCATCCATGGAGGGATCGTTCGGAAACGCACCCCCACCACCCTGGAGCAAGGTATTTCCACCTGCGGAAACATCGGTAATACTAGTCGGTGAGAATCCCGCAAGGGCATCGATCGCGTCGTTAGGCACGAACCAAATGTTGGAATTCTCAATACTAGCATTGTCAAACGTAAGATTAAACGCGCTCGGGTCCGGGAATCTGAGTGTTATGGAAACATTCTTCACCTCAACCAATGCAGAGGCGGATACAGTAAAACTGACCCGGTCTCCAGCACCGACACCAGAAATTTCATCGGCCGACAAGGAAAGGACGACCCCGGCATTGTCCCCGGCGAAAACAGCGCCACTCAACGCCAGCAAAACGCCGACAGTGAGTGGTAAGAGCTTGCGTGCACTGTTCCGCATTATCATTCTCCTCTCTAATTTTAATCGCAATACTAAACGACAACCATCCTTAATTATAGCGAGATGGGACCCCCCACTAGGGAGGGGAGGTCCCATCTCACACCGTTTCTCAACTGCTTGTGTTTATTTCAGCAGCAGCATCTTCTTGACTTCGTGGAAATCCCCTGCCTGAATGCGGTAGAGGTAAATACCAGAGGCCAAGTTCTGCCCATTGTCGTTAGCAGCATTCCACTGGACTACGTAACGGCCGGCATTTTGCTGGTTGTTCACGAGCGTGCGAACGACCTGACCAACCATATTGTAGACTTCCAGCTTCACCTGCGCTGCTTCGGGCAGATGATACTTGATGGTCGTCTCCGGGTTGAACGGGTTCGGGTAGTTGTTCAGAAGCGCAAACGCTTCCGGACGCGTTTCCACCGAAACCACACCCAGCGAGGCGATCTGATTGAGGGCATAATTGCCATCGCGCAGTTCGCCAGCGCTCACCTCGATGAGGCTCTGCTCAATCTCCGCCTTGGGACGGAAGACCAGGCTGAGTTCCACATCGCCTTCGCTTACGATCTCGCCGAAAGCGCCGAGGACAATTTCGCCATCCGTATCGGCCAGAATCTGCGGCTGAGCAAGATCACCTTCACCCAGACGATTATTCTCGGCCACGGCTTTGACGAACTCAAGAGCGGTGCCATCGTAATTGACGGTGAAACCATAACCCTTGACTTCGGCGAAATCTGCCAGAGTGACGTCGATGACCATTTCTTCGCCAATGCGCGGCAGAACCATATCCTTGGCCAAGTCTATGCGGGCATCCCCGTTGAGACCAGCGACCAGATTCGGGACCACCTTGCCAGCGACGTTCGCAGTCTTACCAAAGTTGTCGGCAAAGACGAAGAAGTCGTTGAAATCAACCCGGCTGTTGGGATGCAGATCGAAGGCAGGTTCGTAACCTTCGTCGCCCAATTTGAGGCCGAAGTTGTCGGCAAAGATGAAGAAATCATCAAAACTAACGGTGTTATCCGTACCAAAGAGACCGAAGACCGGTAGGCCGTCTGCATCTTTGACGTTGTTGCGAATGGCCATGGCCGTGCGCGCAAACGAACTTTCCGTCAAGTTGTCGGCGTCGTACGGCTTCACCTCATAGGTGTAGCGCACGCCGTTAAAGACCGCCTGATCAACAAAGCTTGTCTCGCCTGGATCGGTTTGGCCAATCATTACAGACTCACCACCATTGACCGCGCGATAGACATTATAACCCTTCACGCCAGCCACCGGGATCGAAGTCCCTATGGCGCCGTGGAAAGCGTTGGTCATCATGCGATCAGATTCGGACTTGCCCCACGTTACAGTGATGCTGTTACCCGCATCGCCGGGCGTGTCCATGGCGTTGAGGAACGGCACCGCTTCCGGAGCAATATTATCAATGGCACCAATTCGATCAGCCGAAACCGTCTTGATCGAAACCTCGCTACTGCCAACTTCCTTGAAGCGCTGGGCAACACCCTTGTCAATAAAAGACAAGGCTTCCGGCGTTAAGGTAGCGAACACCGGTGCGTCAGCGCCATCAATGGCAACCTGCTTGCTTTCAATCATGGTCTGGGCCATCAATTCGTAAGGCGAATCGACTGCTACGCCTGTAGCAAAGGCCTGTTTGCCATCTGTGGTCACATTGCCACGTTCGGCCGAAATAGCCCACAAGGTAGTATCGCCGTCGACCGTGGCTACAACAACTTCGATGAGGCCCTTGCCGGGAATGGCGTCGACCTTACCCCAGGCGATGAAGTCGGAAACCGGACTGCCCAAATTAACGACATTACCGAGGCTGTCCAGACCATGGTTGACCTGAACTTCGCGGTGGATGCGATACCCCGTGAGGCTGCCGTGATCATCGGAAGCATCAAAGGTCAGCATCACAAAACCACCCTGGTCGCCGTTGCCGCTGGCGCCCATGAAGTCTTCGGCGATCAGCGTATCCGGGGCGTCCAGCACAGTGCTGCCACCGTCAACGGTAATCGAGTTGGACTTACCAATGATAAAGTCTTTGCCATTGTCAGCAGCATTGGCCGGGTAGGCAGCTTCCGTCGCCCTGACAATGTCGCGGACCTCAAACAACAGCCCATCGCCTACATTGTGACTTTGCGCCCAAAAACCGCCCACGCCGTTGGTCATGGTGATGGCGTTGGTGGGAGCGTCGGTCATGAGCTTATTGGCTTGCACGACCGCAGAGCGAGTATCCAGTACGCGCGTGTTACCATACCTATCCTGTAGCGTCACGGTTACCCAGAACTTGTCGCCAGCTCCAACCGAAGTTGGTGCGGAGACGCCGAGTTGACTGTAGATCTGTGGATCGTAAACAATACTGGAGTCCAGCGCGCCCGTTGGGTTCGTGCCATCACTCAAGGTGGTCGCTGAATCGATAACGCTAATGCTCAGCGTATCAATAGCTGACGTATCCTTGAGGGTGATGGTCCGCTTGCCGACGATCCAGCCGCCGTCATCAAGAACCCAAAGTCCCTCCTGAGCATGTTTGGTTACGCCAGTACCAGTGACGGTTACGCCGCTTCCACTAAGGTCTTTGCCATTGACCTTGACTTTGAGAATGGCCTGTTTACCGTAAGTGACAGCAGTCCGATTACCCGAAGCACCAGCGGTAATCGTCAACACGTCTGTAGCACCGGCGAGCAGGTGGCTGGCAGCAGCTAACCCACTGGTGGCAGCTTGAATTTTAAAGTTAGTGACTGAAGGCACTGCAAACCCACTAGCGAAGAAGAAGGTATCCGGGTCGGTCTGGATCCAGTTACCCGCCAAGTCGCGTACTTGGATTTGCAGTTTATACTGGCTGCTGTCGATAAGGGTGATCGGGAATTGCTGCTCTGTCGTTTTGCTCAACTCATCACCGGACAGAATCTTGGTCCGCACACTGTCCCTACCAGAGCCGGAAAGGCCTGTGTATGCGATGCGCACGGAATCAGCAGCTTCACTCAGAGTGAAGACAACCGCAGCAGTAGTCGCTTCCAGTGTATCCACACCCGCCGCTTTGGTCGGGAAGAGATCCCCGAGCACGGGAGCGTCGAAGTCGATATAAACACCGCTGCGCGAGACTTCAGTGCCTACATTACCCGCTAAATCGGTAGGACGGAATTTGAGCGTAAACGAACCCGTATCCAGCGAATCGGCAGTAGCGCTATTTTGGGCCTGCTCAGAGTTGAAGGTACCGTCGGCCTTGATGAATAGCGAATCTCTCGGAGCACCGGTACTGGTATCGTGAGAGACATAGGCGTTGCGCGTGCTACCCGTATTATCCAGAGCGGAAATATCCAGATAGCGCTTCTGTCCCGCCAATAAAGCATCGTGGACGAAATCTCTACTGCTATTGGCCACTGTCACTGTGTCGTCTTTACCACCATCAAAGATGATGCGTAACTCAGCCAAGGCTTCTGCCAATTTCCACGTTATAATATCGTCGGACCTGTTGCCCACGCCGTCATCCGGGAAACCGGAGTTTAGCGTGCCGTCACTGATGGTGTCGTTGGCAGCCGGCAACAAGGTGTCAGAAGTGGAAGTGGCCCCATCAAGCACCGGAGCAGTAGTATCGAAAAGCAACGTGGTAGCCGCAGTGACGCCGTCGGGCGTGTTGTCGGCGGAACCGCTCACGTTACCTGCGGCATCGACCATCCACACCGTAAAGGTGTCGCTGTTGGCGACGCTCTGGATGTTGAGATCGCCAAATTGGCCCGAAGCCAATACCAAGTTATAACGCAAAGTGTCGCTGTTACGCGTAACGTTAGAACCCAAGGTCCGGTTTGAAACCAGGGTGAAATCTTTGCCGAAGATATTGGCTTTAACGCTCAAGCTATCACTACCCAAAACGCCGTTGAGATTGGCCGTTCCGAGTTTAGAGCGAATAGTCAAAGTGTCGCCAACATTTACTACATTGCCCGGGCTGGCACCCGCAAATTGAGTGATGGTCACTTCACCAACAGAGTCTGTCGAATCAATCAAACCACCACCGTTGGAGACGACATTACCTGCCTTATCGTGAAACGACGTAGGATTGGTCGGACGATCACCGTCAATCTTAATGGTCTGTTTTGAAAGCTTAATACCGCTGGTATCGCCCGCATTGGTGTTGGTATTACCAGTAAGTGCGAAAGCACCGACTTTAACGCCCGAACGCGTGCTCACAGCGTCAGAGATCTTGAAATGCCAATCAAAAGTGGTAACACTGTCTGTCTTGCTCACCACCCGAATCGAGTCAGCATTGCCCTCAGACTGAGTTGAGAGAACGCGACCGCGTTTGTGGCGCGCCATGAAGACGTTGCTAGGAGTGGCACCAAAATCGTTGAGCACGATCGCGTTCGCACCGGCTGCGTCATTAGCGCGCCTGATGGTGCTAGCCATCACCTGACCAGTTAGCAGGCCAGTAGTTATGGCATCGGAATCGCTTATAACAGTAGTCGTATCCGTTGCCAGAAACACATACAACGTCAAACTATCTTGGGGGCTGAAGTCTTGGACTTCAACCCGCGCCACGACGACGGAATCAATGCCTCGTGTTGAGCCACTATCCGGCGAAGTGATAGAAACGCTCTTGACTGTTGCGTGGCCATCCTCCACCGTCCCAAGCACTCCAAATCCCACCATAAAGGCGGCCATGAGAGCTAGGCATTTGCTAAATTTCATTGCGTTTTTCCTCCTCAGGGGAATCCCCGTTTAACCTAAATAAAAACAACAACTTCTCGACTTTTCTACCTGATCTTATACCGGATCAGATAGGCTTAAGCCTAATCAAGTTAATCCTAAGTCATGTTGAGCGCCACATCCCCCCTTCCTTCGTTATTAGGTAAAATGTAGGTTAGTCTGTCCATCAAACAATTGCCAACTTTCTCAATCAAATAGCCCCAACTATAGAGGCACTATTTCCTCCAATAGCACACTATTCCCTCCAATAGCATAAGGCGGGTTAATTATATTAATAAAAAAAGGTAGTGTCAAGCATTTTTTTCACCCTTTTGCGATTGCTCCAACCTCAGCAAAATCAGCAGATAGAAGCAGTGCGCTGCCAGGGAGTTTGGTTCTTTATGACAACCAAATATAGAACCTATCTCAAAGCCCTTTCATAGGCAACACTTAAAATTTGGCAAAAAGACGGGCTTCCACTGTGACCTTTGTCACAAAGCTGAACATAATTGAGTTAGAATTAAAACTTAATAAAAAAATGGTCGGGCACAAAAAACGGCCAAGCTGCCGAGAAAATATCAATTTAATTGCAGTAAAGCATAGATAAATAGATTTTGGAAATTATAGTTTACAATTTAATTCCAAATAATAGATTACTTCACACACACAGCGGTAATAGATGTATGGCCTCTGAACGGAATACATTTTAAACAAACATCATACAACCTATCCCACTCATTGCGCACCGTCAATAATCCTTTCAGTCCTGGTATATAATAGTTAACAAATACAACCTTAGAGAAACGGTTGAACAACATGTTAAGACGCTTTTCCGTCATAGGAGAAACATGGGTGGGATCGCTAAAGAAGTCCCATATATCCTTAGGCCGTGGCACTAGAATAATGGCCTTGCCGCCGGGTTTGAGCACGCGCTCTATTTCATCAGCCGCTTTTAACAACTCATCGCGCCACAAGTGTTCTAACACATGGGCTGAAAAAATGCCAGCCATACTGCCGTCGGCAAAGGGCAAGTCCGTAATGGACCCCACAGCAGCCAATAACCCCTGCTGCCGACAGCGCGCCACATTTTCTGTCATTACATCTATTCCATACACCGCGTTACTCTCGGGCACTAAACTCATAAAGTTGCCGGTCCCACAGCCAATATCAAGCAGTGGGCGAGCCCCTTCAAACAACTCCAAATATTTGCGATAATAAAACCGCGTCTCTCGCATCATGCGGTTTTCTTCGACTCGAAGGTATTCTGGATAGTCCATTTCGCCAATAATCCTCAGGTCGTTCTCTCACTCTGATGCAGAGGAGCGCATGATGCGACGAATTTGCGCAATATGTTCCTGTAATTCGGTCCGCTCGAAAGCCACCAGTGTAGCAATATAAACTAACATCATAGCCCCACTGCGCAGCGCAAAATCCACTGGAGCAATGTCCAGAGTCCACTGCCCATACACCGCGCCCACACCGGACGCCAAAACCAGCGCCGCAACCGGCGCCAAAAAGACCCTTCGCCATCGCACGGTCACATAGCGACGCAGCCCTATACTCAGAGCCAACACCCCCACACCCGCAACAGCTCCCATGCTATAAGCGACACCACGCACGCCCCAATTCCACCCCAGCAACGGCACCAACACCAAGGCAACGCCCGCCTGAATCGCCATAATTCGGGCACTCAACTGAGTGTCGGCCAGCGCCCAGAGCAAACCGTGGCCGTCGTCCAACAACGGCCGCACTAGCGCATACCCCGCAAGCCATACCAAAATAGGCGCCGAGGCTTCCCATTCGGATCCCAACAGCGCGGCCACCTCCCGCGCATTAAAAACGAATACCAACGCCAGAGGAGCGGAAACTCGCACGATCAGGCTCATCACCAGGGTGAAATATTCCTGCAATCGTTGCCGATCTTCCCTGTAACGAGAATATAATGTATTGGTATAAGTAAAAATAATATGTGTGATAATAGCCGTGGGGATCTGCACCAACCACCATGCACTCTCATAATAAGCCAGGGCGTTCTTATTGTCATCTTTTAAAGACATCATAGGGTCTTTTAAGAAAATTAGTACTAATTTGTCATACCACCACACAAAGGTCTGTAACATCCACCCGATCCAGATCCAGATCCCATACCTCAAAAGGCGTCGCGTCCATGCAGGGTCGAATTGCAACGGCCAAATCCGCAACGGCCGATCACGCCAAACAGCACCAGAGAAAAATAAGACATAGACCAGACTAAACACCGACACCGTCCCCCAACCCCCAACAATTAAACTCCACCTCTCCCATCCCGCCTTAGCCGCCAGCAAAGCGCTGAGCAGGGCAAGAATAGTACCCAGGCCATGGTAGAGCGAGAGCCGACCAAACTCGAATTCCATGCGCAAGAGTGCTTCGGAAGTCGAAGTGAGATGGCGCACGGCGTGCAGCGCCGAAAAAACCCATACCACCTGAGCGACTGTCCAGGAGAATTTCTCCGGAAACAACCCCACTAAGGCCACTGCTATTGCGCAGTTCAGTAGGGATGCTACAAGTGTGATCACTATATTGAGGGAAAAATGAGTAGATACAAACTCCTTAACCCGATCCTGATAGTGGAGTAGGGCATGAGGTAGGCCAAATTCGCGCAGACAGGAAAGCAACATAAACACCGTAACCCCCTTAAGCACGTCGGTAAAAATGTGGGGGCCCAGTTCCCACCGGATCAAGATCGTCAGTCCCAAACTGCCGATCCGCGCAATATAACCGCTACCAACCGTATAAAAGAAACCCTTGAGAATCTTTTTGGGGGTGTTCACGATGTACTGGACGGTTCCGAATCGATGGCACTCGACCTGCGAAAGTCCCACACACCCAAAGCCAGCGCCACTGACAAACTCAACAGCGTCACAATACGAAAGAAGACCACTCGGTCTGAGCGGTAGTGAAATTCGACCACGTGCGCGCCGGCGGGCACAAATACGGCGCGCCAGACGTAATTGGCCCGATACATCTCCGCCTCCTGGCCGTCAACTGAAGCGCGCCAGTTTTCGTGGTAATTCTCGCAGTATACCAGCATGCGCGGTCCACCGCTTTGCACTTCGATGCGAATATACCCCGTATCTGGATCGTAGGCGCGCAATTTAACCTGATCGGCGGTGCTGTCTCCCCGAGGTGCGGTACCTAGCGCCATCGGCGGTGCGCGCTCCAGCAATACCGTGTGGCGCGGGTCGACCTTGCCCTGACTCAACAAAGCTAAAATCTGCTCTTCCCCCTCCGCCACCATGTGGGCCGGGGCCAAATAACACCACGGTAATGCGCCCGGATTCTCGTAAAGACGAAATCCTTCCCCCGCAAACGCTTCGGGGAATTGGGGTGAAGTGATAGTCATGGGATCTGGAACGATCAGATATTTGACATTGATTAGGCTCAATAAAGGCTGGAAAGCCTCCAACAACTCTGCGTCCTCATAAGGTATTTGTTGCCTTCTGAGATACTTCGCTGCCAGTAGACCTGTGAGGCTTTCGTCAATCTTTCTTTTTAAATCATTGTAGCGTTTTAAAGTCAAATCAAAGTGCCCAGAAACGGCAATGGCACCGTCAAAATAGCGGCCGGGCTGCTGGTAATAATTCCAATTGGGCAAGCGCAGCACGCGAAACATCTCATCCTGGGCTTTGAGAAAGCGCACAATGCGCGGATTTTCTAAGCGGATATCGGTATAGCGCGCCGGATCTTCGTAGCGCAGGAAATTGCGAGAAATCCGCCAGGTATCCAAAAGCATCAATGCGCATAGCGCCAGCACCAAAAGTCCAGTGCCAATTTTCTGCCGGATGCGCAAGGCGAGCAGGGCCGTGCCACCGCCCGTTGATAAGGCAACCAATACCGCACCCCGAGCCAACCAATCGTAGCCAGCTATGAGGATTTCCCGTTTTTGTTGCGTTATATCGCTATAAAATAAATAAATCCAAACACTTGTAATACTCTCTGGAGCCAGCGCTGTCAACAGCGCAATGCCCGTCAATACCCCTCCAGCAAGCAGAATGCGGCGGCGCAGGATTTCCCGCTCTTCCTCCTCTGAGTTGAGAATTTTGTCCAATGCCAAACCCGCCAAAACACAGGCTGGAAAGGCAAAGAGGTAGGCAACCATACCAATGGTGCGCAAGACCTTGGCGCCTGGCAAGAGGTGGTAGGCCAACCAGTGTACTGGCGTATGCCCCCCCAGAGAAAAAGCCAGGACCAGAATAAACAGCCCGCACAGAAAAGCAATAAATGGCTCTTTACGGATGTTCGATGTGGCCACTAGCGCCAGCAACACGACCAGGATGCCAAAGTATTCGGAATTGATCTTAAAGTAATTGCGGCCCCAATAGTATTTGTCAAAACCGCCGAATTCGGGTATGATCAGCGAACCCACTTCTTCGGGATGGAGGGACCAACTCTGGGCAAATGCGAGTTGCTCCTCTTCGCTGCCCTCGCCTTCTACTTGAACTGCCCGCTTGGACTCTCCCTTGGTATACAGATAAGAAGGGAAAACACCCTCAGCCCCAATGCCCAACCCCAGTGCCACAGCTATAGCAAAAAAAAGGCTGCGGCGCAACAGCAACTGACCTACCTGTCCCTGGCGATACAAGACATATATCTTGTATAGGAAATACAGCCCCAACCCACATAATGCGTAATAGAGCATTTGAAGATGGGGCGAAAAAATGCCCAGGGCGATAAAACAACCCAGACCGACAAAGTCGATCAACCGTCCCCGCTCCATGCCTTTCTCCAACATGAGACACATAAAGGGGAATAAGGCGATAACGCCCATTTTAGCGTATTGCCCGGATATGGTAAAACCCAAAAAAGTAGGCGCCGACATATAGGCCAAACCCACCCAAATAGCTGCCCAGCGATTGACCGATAGACCGCGCATGTACAAGTACATGCCCCAGCCGGCCAAGAAGACCGTCAGAATATAGCGCCAGCCCAAATGCCGCTGATGTGTTGTGAACAAATAAATCAACTGGGTGGGGAAATACTGAAAGCGCATTTCTTCAGACAGCGCCCTGCCGCCAAATTCCGTGGTCCAGGCCGGCTGGACAAAACCTTGGACCTTTTCTACAAACGGCTCTTTGCCCTTGTGGAAATCTGTGCCTATATCGCTGCCGAAAATGATCTTATCAGAAAAGACAAATTCGGAGAAATACACCAGACTGAGCAGGAGGAAAAGGGCGGGCGGGAACCAGGAGCGCTCCCAGAGTGGGGTGCGGTTTACTGCGGGCTCTTCGGCTGTGGCCGCATTTTTGTCTTCTCTTTTTTTTCTTTTTGCCATAGATCTTTTGCCGCAAAGTTCGTCCAACAACTAATTTACCGTCTAAACGACTTCTTGGCCCCCTCCCTCATTTTCCTTTAAGGCGTCTAAATAGATTTTTTCCTGTGCTTCTGCGATGTGATCCCAGTCGAATCGGCGCGCCCACTCCCTTCCCTTATTGCCCATTTCCCGACGTTTGGCAACATCCTCAATTAACTCGCGCATACCTCGTGCCAGTTCCTCCGCCTGTCCAGCCTCGACCAATAGGCCCGTCTCTCCATCGCAAATGGCATCCTCCAACCCGCTGACGCACGTCCCCAACACGGCCTTGCCCGCCGCCGCCGCCTCCACTGCCACAATACCCCAACCCTCGTAGCGCGACGGCATGCAGACAAACAGGCTATGCGCCAACAAGCGCCCCTTCGCCTCCTCGTCGACGCCGCCCAGTATTTCAACGCGATTGGCAATACCCACCGCCTCTACCAGGTGGCGAAGACGGGCCTCCGCCTCGTCTGTGCCGCGCCCGGCAAATTTGAACGTCAACTCTGGATAGTGCGGAGCTAAGCTCGCAAAGGCTTCCACCAATGTATCGAGCCCCTTGGTGTGAATATCGGTGCGGCCAAAGTAGAGCAGGTAAGGCTCTTCGTGCGATTCCAGAGCAAAATAGCGCTGGTCTACGCCGGTGTAGATGCAATTGATCTGTACCTTTCGTCCCGCCAGTTTGCGTTCCACCATCCGCGTTACACTGGGCGATATGGTCACAATGCGGCCATAGGCCCGAAGGGTAAAAACCTCGGCCGCCCAGGCAATGCCACCCACCAAAAGGTGCTTTTTTATAGCGTGACGCCCGACGAAATGATAAAAAAACAACACGCCCCGACGGCGCAGACGACGCGGTATCCACAGGGGGGCAAAAGCGGAGAATTCATGTACCATCACATCCCATTCCAGGTGTTGTAAACAGGCCACCGCACCGCGGCAATAACTCAGGCGGCTGCGCGCGTAACTGGAGGCCTGTCCCACCCGCAAGAAACGCACCCCCTCCTTGTGTTCTTCGGCTGTGGCGCCGGGAAAATAGCCTGTGATATGCGTAATTTCGTGGCGCTGTGCCAGGCGGCGGTTAATTTCCCAGGCTCGTACCGCGCCGCCACCGCCCAGCCAGGGATTGGCAATATCGTCGTAAATGAGATGGCAAATCTTCATGCAGACGGCAATCTGGAAAGACGACCTTAAAGACTCCCTTTGGTCGAAGGAACGCCCCCCACCCGCTCACTGAGCAGAGATGCCTGGTCGAGGGCGCGACCGAATGCTTTGAAAATGGCCTCAATGCCGTGGTGCGCGTCTGTGCCGCGCAAGAGATCAATATGCAGGTTCATGCGCCCCCGATCCGCCACCGCGCGACAAAATTCGCGCACTAACGCCGCGGGAAATTCCCCAACGCGCTCCTCGGAAAAATTGGCTTGCAACTCCAGATAAGCACGACCCGACAAATCGACCACTGCGCGGGCCAGGGCATCGTCCATAGGCACGTAGCTGTGGCCGAAACGCACGATACCTTCCTTGGAACCCAGCGCCTGATTAATGGCCTCTCCCAAACAAATGCCCACGTCTTCAACCGTGTGGTGGGCGTCCACTTGCAGATCGCCCAGGCAACGAATTTCCAAATCGCAGAGCCCGTGTCGAGCAAAGGCCGTCAACATATGATCAAAAAAGCCTATGCCGGTCTCCACCTGCGCCTGCCCGCTGCCATCCAAGCACAAGCGCAAATCGATATCGGTTTCGGTCGTCTGGCGCTGTACCTGGGCCGTCCTCTTTTCACTCATTGCGTTTTCCCTCCTCTGCCAAGCGCACCCGTACGGCCTGCGCGTGGGCAGTCAAACTCTCGGCCTCGGCTAACGTCGCGATCTGCTCACCTACCCGTTCCAAGCGAGTCTCTGTGTAAGAAATGATGCTGGTATTTTTGACAAAGTCTGCTACCCCCAGAGAAGAAGCAAAGCGCGCCGCGCGCCCAATGGGCAAAATGTGATTGGTGCCGGCAAAGTAGTCGCCTACAGGTTCGGTAGAAGCGGGGCCCAAGAAAATAGCCCCGGCGTGGCGCACAGCTTCGAGCCAGCGCCACGGTTCATCCACCAGTAGTTCTACGTGCTCTGGCGCCATGGCATTGGTCAACTCAATTCCCGTTTCCATATCTGGCACTACCACCACTGCGCCGTGCGCCTGCAAAGCCTCACGCATTACTTCGGCGCGCGGCAATTGTGCCAATTGGCGCTCCACTTCTTCCTGCACCCGCAACGCCAACGTCTCTGCCGGCGTAACGCACACTGCCGCTGCGTCCCAACCGTGCTCGGCCTGGGAGAGCAAATCGGCGGCCACAAATGCCGGATTGGCGTTGGCGTCGGCCAACACCACAATCTCCGAAGGGCCGGGCAGCAGTGCGATGCCCACCTGGCCAAAGACCTGCTGCTGGGCGGCCACCGTGTAGGGGCTGCCCGGACCGACGATTTTGTCCACCTGAGCTACGGTTTCTGTGCCCCAGGCCATAGCGGCTACCGCCTGGGCTCCGCCCAGCGCGTAAACTTCGCCAAGATCCAAAAGTTGCGCCACGCCCATAATGGTGGGATGGGGAAACCCATTCGCCTGCGGCGGCGACACCACGCAAATCTCCTCGACCCCGGCCACCTGGGCGGGAACGGCTGCCATTATCAAACTGGAAAACAGCGGCACCTGGCCGGCCGGCACGCAAATGCCCACCCGGCGAATGGGGGTCACCTTCTTTCCCAAAATAACGCCGTCGCCGTCTTCTACAAACCACGAATTGCTACTTTGGCGCTGGTGGAAAGAACGGATATTGTCCACCGCCGCCTCAATGGCCAAACGCAAATTCGCCTCCAGCCCTTCCAACGCCGCGCTCAACGCCTCCCCGGAGACGCGGAAATCGCCGGGCGCCAATTGCACCTGGTCGAATTCCCGAGTAAACTCGGCCACGGCCGCGTCGCCCCGCTGGCGCACCGCGTCCAAAATCTGGCGCACCGTCTGCTGCACCTGTGGGTCCACGGCGCCGCGCGACCGGGTGATGGCTTTAAATTTGGCCGTTTCCTCGTCGGCCGGATAGCGCAGTAGGTCGATCATCAGTAAACGACTTTATTAAGCGGGTATTCGATAATGCCCGCAGCCCCTACCTTTTTTAATTGCGGAATCAGATCGCGCACAATTTTCTCGTCGGTGATAATCTCGACGGCAACCCAACCGTCGTCGAGTTGGTTCGACACAGTGGGCGTGTGCAGCGCCGGCAATTTGCCTATTACCGCGTCTAAGTTGGCACGCGGCACGTTCATTTTGAGCCCCACCTTGGGCTCGGCCTCCAGGGCGCCCTGCAATAACATGAGCAAATTTTCGGCCTTTTCGCGCTTCCAGGGATCTTCCCAGGCTTGTTTATTTGCGATAAAACGCGTTGTAGATTCAAACATGGTCTCGACGACGCGCAGGCGATTGGCCCGCAGCGAAGACCCGGTCTCGGTCACGTCGACAATGGCGTCTACCAGGCCCGGTATATTGGCTTTAACTTCGGTGGCGCCCCAGGAAAATTCGACCTCAGCCTCAATACCGTGCTCCTGTAAATAGCGCCTGGTGGCCTGGACGATTTCGCTGGCGACGCGCTTGCCCTGCAAATCTTCCAGGCGCTCAATGGGCGAATCTTCGGGCACGGCAATCACCCAGCGCACCGGCCGCGCCGTGGCTTTGCTGTAGAGCAATTCGGACAATTCAACCACGTCGGCGTCGCTTTCCAAAATTAAATCCTTGCCGGTAATGCCCACATCGAGAATACCGCGTTCCACGTAGCGCGGTATTTCCTGGGCGCGAAACACCAAACCTTCCAATTCGTCGTCGTCGATTTCGGGCACGTACGAGCGCGACGGCACGTGCACTCTATACCCCGCCTTCCCAAACAGCCTCAATGTCGCTTCTTCTAGACTGCCTTTGGGAAACCCAATCTTCAATACGTTCATTCTCGCTCCTGTATGCGTGTATATGTGAAACCGTTTAGTTTTCAGCTGCGACTGTAGGGGACATCAGCTTTTCAATAATGCGCCGCGTCTCGCGGCGATCTTCGTCGGTGCCCTGCTCCTGGAGCCGCCGCAAATGGGGCACAACGCGCCGCGCACCAATCTCACCCAGCGCCCGCACCGCCTTGGTGCGAATGCTCTGAAAATCACCCTCGTCCAGGGCCGCCAGTAGCGCCTCAACGATGTTATTGCGGGTTTGCTCTGTAATCGCCGAAACAAAGTTGGGCGCGTCGCCCGTGGCAATCTGCCCCAGCGCCTGTGCGGCCACGTGCCGCACTTTGGGCGACGGATCGCGCGACAGGCGAATAATGTCTTCTACCACGCCCCGGTAGCCGAACTCCCGTATGCTCTGCAGCGCGGCAATGCGAATATCCGGCGTTTTGTCTTTGAGGGCGAGAAAGACAATTTTATAGGCCGAATCGCTCAACGCCGGCTCGCGGTCGTAGTTGTGGCACGGCCCCAGGGCGTAAATGGCATAACGCCGCACTTTTTTGGACGCGTCATCGGCACTGCGCAGCAACTGTGGCAACGCTTCGGGCGCGCGCAATTCCCCCAGCGCCCAGGCCGCCGCCCCCGCCACTGAAGCGGATTTGTCTTCTAACGCTGCAATTAGGGTGGGAACGGAGCGCCGGTCTTTGAGTTTGCCCATCAACTGCACAACTTCAAAACGCACGCGCGTATAGCCCGAACCGTATTCCTCAATCAAGCGCGGCACAATTTCTTTGCCAAAGCGCAACAAAGCATTGGCCGCTTTGGTGCGTTCGGCGGCGTCGCGGTCGCGCAACTGCTGAAAGTAGGGTTCGGGAGAAGGCTCACCGCAAGCCTGCAACAGCAGTAGACACGCGACGAGAAGAGGCCAACATCGACTGCAATTGTCAGACAAAACCTGCCTCTAAGCGGAAAACAACACGGCGTTTTGCATGCCTACGAAGATAAGGAATTCACCGGATTCCGTCCATGTCTCAACCCGACGTGCGCAACTTTTCCAATGCCCATTTTGCCTCCATGCGATCCACCTCACTGCCATGCTGCAACAAACGCTCTAAATGGGGTATGGCGCGCCCATCGCCACTGCTACTCAAAGATCGCACGGCCTTGGTGCGAATACTCTGATAAGCGCTGTCGTTCAGGGCCGCAATTAAAACATCGACAATCCTGGCGCGCACCTGCGGCTCCACCTGAACCGGAGCATTGGGCGCCGTGCCCGCGACAATGTGGCCCAGTGCTTGCACCGCCACGTGCCGCACCTCAGGCGACGCATCCTGCGCCAAGTCAACGGCCATCTTCACACCGCCCCGGTAACCAAATTCGTGAACCCCCAGCAAGGCGGCAATGCGCATTTGCGGGTCGGCGTCGTCTAAGGTTCGCAGTATAACCCGATGAGCCGAATCGCTCAACACCGGTTGCTCGGCGGGCGCATGGCAAGCGCCCAAGGCAATGATCACTTCCCTGCGTATGCCCACCGAAATGTCTTCTGCTTGTGCCAGAAGGGGTCCTAGGGCCTGCGGGGAACGCAAAAGACGCAAAGACTCCACAGCCTGGCGCGCCACGTCTACCGAGCGATGTTCCAACAACACCGCCAACGCGGCAGCGGCTCCCACATATCCCAATTCACCCAGCGCCTCGGCCGCCTTCTCCGCCACTTCCTCCACCTCGTCTTCCAGCGCCGCAATCAATACCGGCGCAGCGCGCTCGTCTTTTAACCGACCCAGCAATTGCACCGCCAAAACGCGCACCCGGGCGTGTTCGGATTGCGCTTCTTGCAAAAGGCGGGGCAGTACTACTTCCTTGTCAAAGCGCAACAACTCATAGGCAGTCCGCCGCCGCTCATCTAGATCGCGGCTCTTGAGTTGCTGGAGATAAGGCTCGGGCGATTTTTCTGAGCAAGCAAAAAAAACGATCGCCGCGATGGCAGCCCGACCAAAGCAAATTAATAGGCGCATCTCACTCCCCTTCCGCGCAGCGTTGCAGCGCCGATTCGGCCACCGCTGCCCAACCCGATTGGCGGTACTCGGCGCGCAGTTTTTCGTAGTAGGGCCGCGCCCGGGCACAACCGTACCAGCGTTCGTACAACTCGCCCAAACGCCCCAGCGCGTCGTCTGCCCGATCGTGGTCGGGGTAGCCCTCAACTAATTTCTTCAGATGTGACAGAGTCGCCGCCTCGTCACCGCGTTCTTCTGCCACCCTAGAAAGGTAGTACAGCCCGTCGTCGGCGGCGTTGCCCCTGCGATCGAGCAATAATATGCGCTCTAATGCCCATACTGCTTCGCCCCATTCTTTTTGCCGCAGGTGGTAGCGCCCCACTGCGGTGTGGGCCGCGCCGCTGCGGTGGTTCCACGGCAAGTCCATGATGCGCTTGTAAAACTCCTGGACGCGCTCGTCTTTAGCATAGCGCTCCGCTTTTTCCGCTTCTCGCCACAAATCTTCGGCCTCGCCAATAAAGCGCTTTTCGCCAGCCCGATATTCCAACACCTCCAAAGTGTCGAGGCGATTTAGAAAAAGTTGTATGGGCGTATTCAAACGGCGCATCTCCGCCACTACCAGCCGCCCCTGCCCCACCTTAATATGGGCGGCATCGAGCAAGGGCTCATTCCACGAAGGATCCATATCTATCCACCGCCCCACATAGACCTGCGCCCAGATGTGCAGTACCAACCCCTTTGAGCGAGAGCCGAGAAAACCCACACAGGCGCGCGCCGGTATGCCCGCCGCCCGGCACAGCGCCATAAAAAGCACCGTGTACTCGCTGCAGGTCCCCTCCATATCCTCCAGCACCTCCTGCGTCGACTTGAAGCGCACATTGGTATTGCGCGGAATCATGTGATCGTAAACCCACTGTTGCAAGCGCACCGCCACTTTCCAGGCGTCGGTCTCGGCACCGCGCAATTGGCGCGCCAACTTTTGGATGCGCTCGTCTTCTACCTGAATATAGAGCGACGAGGCCAAATACGGCGCCAGCGCGGCGTCGCTCACCGGCAACGCAATAGCATCGACTCCGTCGTACTGCAACCGCCGAGTCCGCAATACCACGCGGCCGTTTTGGTCCTTGGTAACCTGCTGGCGCTCTTCCTCCACCAACAACGCCCCCCAATCGTAATTTCCCGCCGGAAAGCGGAGCACCAATTCCTCCATTTGATCTGCCGGCTCAATGGCCTGATCCAGATAAACCTGGCGGTTCGGTCCGGGTCGCCGCCAGGCCAGCGCCTCGGCGGCGTCCACTCGCACTTGCTCTACGCCAAGCACCGGCGTGCGACTACGCACCTCCCGCCCCTCCGCATCCACCCACGCCACAATCACCACGTCGTCAAACACGTCATTATCGCCGTAGCGCATTTGCACTTCTACAACTGCATCACCCTGTGTTTTGGTTGGCGTCCCACAGGAAAGATAGAGCCGCCGCGTCGTCAAACTACTGTAGTCGAACACCGTCTGCGTATCCCGCAGACCGGCACTCAAGCGCCCTTTAGCTGCCAACTTAAAGAGCACGGCTTCTGGCAGTACCGCATCCGTCGGCACATCGACATCTTCGCTCACCGCGTAGCCGGCCAGGCGCTGCTCAACGCGAACTTTTGTTCCGTCCCACTCTCCTTTGCTCTCCACCACCTGATTGCCTTCCACCGACCGATAAGTAAAAGACAAAGGCCGATAAGATCGGTCCATCACCGCCTCGCTCACCGTGCGGCGAAAGCTGCTGCGCCAGGCCACGGCCTCCTCGTAGAGGATCAAGCGTTCTCCCTCAATGCTCCCGCGCTGATAGGCATAACCGGTTTTGTGCCCCCATTGTGAGGTGTTCCACCAGTGCTCCCACAACGCTCCCTTATGTCGCTCCTGCACTGCACGCGGTTTAAAAGCGTAGAGGTAACCGTCTTCAGCCCCCATGTAGAGCCAATCGTCCAACAAGTGCAAGCGCAAAGGACGACCGTCAAATGCCGCTATTTCCCAAATGATGCGCCCCGACGATGCCTGCACGGCTACCACCCTGCCGTCTTTGGTAGAAAGCAAGACATCGCCTTGCGTCGCCGCAGGCGGCCCCGAGACATTACTGCCCAGGTTGACTTGCCATATTTTTTCCCCGTTCTTGAGGCGCACGCCATAGACGTAGCCATTCTCGCCGGCGCACACCACCTTGCCACCGACAAAGACAAAGCGCTCCGCTAAGCGCGTGCCCAAACGCTGTTCCCACAAAAAATCCAACGTCTCCTCGTCGTAGGCCCGCACGTAGCCGTCATCCCCGGCAATCAGTACCTTGCCTTTCCACACAGTAGGGCTTACGTGTGGAGATGCCCCCGTGTCAACGCTGCGCAAACGCGCGCCGCTGTGCCCGTCAACTAATATCAACTGCCCCTCGCGCGTGCCCATATACAGCCGCCCCCTTGCCATACCCGGTGCCAGGGGGCGACGCAGTTGGGTCTGCAAACGCCATTTTTCTTTGCCGTTGTGCCAATTTATAGCATAGAGCCAGCCGTCGGCACTGCCCACGTATAATAGACTATCTACCGCAGTCAGAGCGGCATCTCCCCACCCCAAGCGTTGTACCTTCCAGCGCCGATCGCCGCCGCGTTTATCCAAAGCCTGCACCTGTCCCCAGGCATCGGCAAAAATCAACAGATCTTCCAATACTAAAGGGGCGCGGCGCACCGGGCCGTAGCCGCGACGCTGCCAGGTGCGCAAACCGCTCTCTTGATTCAGCGCCAATACATTGCCCTCAGCACCACCGGCAAAAATGAGGGAATCACTCCACGCCAAACTGCCCAGCAATGGCGTGCGAGTGAGCCGCTTCCATTCCAGGACATAGGGAAAAGCCGCCTCGCCCCAAACCGATATGGGGGCGTGCAAAAGCACACCGCAAAATAGGGCGATACAAATATGGCGTGTGAGAGTATAAATTAGACCTACTCCAAGTTTCAATCTGCTACAAAATCTTCGTATTGCGCGCCGCGTTCCCCGGCGCTGCTCAGCGCCTGAGTACTAAGAAGGATAACCGTACCCCCACACCAAGTCACCACCGATCATAACTACCAGATAGAAGGCCAGCAAGCGCCGACCAAAAACGCCGGTCAATACGGCCAAGGTAGAAAACTTGGTAGCCGGACCGGCGGTAAAGAAAGCCAGTGCCGCCCCGGCCGTCATGCCCATCTGAATCATCGTTTCAACGATAGGAATGGTTCCGCCGCCACAGGCGTAGAGCGGCACGCCCATGGCCACAGCTGCAGGCACCGCCCACTTGCTTCCCGGACCTACGGCAATCAGCACCATCTCTCGGGTGAGAAAAGTCTGTACTAGAGCGGCAATAAAGAGACCCAGGGCAAAAAACTTGGCGATAAACAGTAAATCTTCTTTAAAGCGCCGCGCCAATATTTGCAATTCCACCCACTGAGTTTGCCCCGAACCGCCCGCCACCGCCGGATAGAGAGAGCGGGGAACCTTTTCCACGGCGAGACTGTCAAAATGCAAAACCCCGCTGCGCTCTGCTAAACGCACGAGAAAACCGGCCATTAAACCTATACTCAATGCCGTTAGCGTGCGGCCGACGGCCATTTCTGGACCAATGGCGCCGGCGGTGTAGACAAAGAGGGTGGGGTTCATTAACGGCGATGCCATCATAAAAGCGATTAGGGGAGCGGCCGGCAGTCTCATGGCAATTAAGCTGCCCACTATGGGGATGGCCGCAAAAGTACACATGGGCGAAATGAGCCCCAGAGCGCTGGCCGCCACAATGGAACTGTTGGTGCGGCGCTCCAGCAAATCGCCAATTTTGCGTTTGGGTAAGTAGCGCCAGACCAGAGCGCTGACCAGAGCGCCAAGGACGACAAAATACCACAGTTGGGTCAACAACTCCCAAAATGCCGCACCTATACGACCCGTATAGGTATGCTGAAAATAGAAATCCAGCATATGTTCCAAACGCCATAATTGATGCGCTAACTCATCGTAGACAGTTGTCGACAAGTCCGATCCATTCTCGTGCACAAGATGAAACAATACTGTGGACACTTTTTGTAAGGCATTGATAAATAACAGCTTAGACAAATAGATATTGAAATATTCAACTTGTTGATAAATAATCACTTACGAATTTCAACCTTACAAAAATTCGCTCAAAATCGAAAAAGTGTCCACAGTATTGATGAAAGCGAATTAGAAAATATATAGTACAAGGCGTTCCCCTTTTTGACAAAAGGAACGGAAAATGCGCCCTTGTCCACAGCCCCTCTAAGAGCCGACAGATTCCGATCAAATTTAACCCAATTGTAACACTTTTACTTGATTCGGCATCCCGCTGTCCATTAGCCGCTTAAAGTGATTTTATATATATTTTTAGAGTTATTTTAGATCGATAGTGCCGACAAGACAGGAGAATTTGATGATACTGTACCGTCTGTATTCCCTATTGCTAATTCTGCCGCTAACCACCAGTGCGCTCCTGACACAGGAACGCGATGCCAAAGCAATTGATCACTACCGCAATGGTTACGAGATGTTAAAAGCGCGCAGTTTTCGCAATGCCGCTGAGGAATTAAAAGCGGCCACGACTATCGACTCTACCTATGGCGAGGCGTTTTACGCCCTAGCCCAGGCCTATAAAATCCTCAACGAATACACCAAATCTATCGCAGCCTACGAACGGGCCTACGCCCTAGATATCAAGCGCGACGCAATCCCTAGACAACTCGCCAAACTCTACCAGAAAGAGGGTCTGAGTTCCTACAAAGAAAGCAAGTATAGAGAAGCCATTGCCACTTTTAAAAAATCCCTGCAATTCAATCCAAACAACGCCCAGGTCCGCTTTAGCATAGGCCTGTGCCACGACCGCCTGCACAACGCCGAGGCGGCCAAAACCGCCTATGAAAAGGCCATTGCCGCCGATCCCACCTATGTGAAAGTATACAAGGCGCTGGGCGATTTGCAACGCCGCTTGCGCGAGTACGGCCCGGCGGCTCAAAATTATAAAAAGGCCATCGCCACCGACCCCCAATACATGGACGCCTACGGCGGCTTGGCCCTGGTCCACCTGACCAACCAGGACTATCAGGCCGTAATCGATCTCATGAACAAGGCCACTGCCACTAACCCCCAATATGCCAACGGCCACCTTTTTCTGGGTACCGCACTCAAATCCCTGGGCCGGCATCACGAAGCCGTAACCCCTTTGCGCCGCGCCATTGACCTCGATTCCAAAAACGCCGAAGCCCACTATCGCCTAGGCGAAGCCTACTATGGCAAAGGCGATTACCAACTGGCCGTTGAAGCCGGTTTTAAAGCGATCGACAAGAAAAAGAACTACCACGCAGCCGAAGCGCTTTTGGGCGACGCCCACTTTAAACTGGGCCAATTTACCAAGGCCCACACCTGGTACAGTCGCGCCTTCAAGGACGCGCGCTTCAAAGACTGGTGCAACCACCAAATTGCCAAAATCAAACGTCAGAAAAATTAATAGCCCATCTCTGCATGCCCTTACTCGTCGCCACCAATAACGCCGGCAAATTGCGCGAACTGCGCGAACTGTTAGACCCGCTAGAATTGGTCGCGCCTACCGATATCGATCTAAACCTCGAAGTGGAAGAAAACGGCCATACTTTTGCCGCCAATGCCGAACTCAAGGCCCGCGCTTTTGCCCGCGCCGCCGATCTGATCGCTCTGGCCGACGATTCAGGTCTTGAAGTAGATGCCCTCGACGGCGCCCCGGGCGTCTATTCCGCCCGTTTCGGCGGCCCATACTTAGACGATGCCGGTCGCTACCACCTCCTGCTAGAACAATTGTCCGATGTCCCCTCTTCTAAACGCCGGGCACGCTTTCGCTGCTGCATGTTCGCCGCCGCTCCCGATGGCCGCACTTGTATGGCCGAGGGTACTTGTGAGGGCCTCATTGCCGCCGAACCCGCTGGCGACGCCGGATTTGGCTACGACCCGATCTTCTATTTGCCTTCTTATGAAAAAACTATGGCGCAAATCTCCCCCGATCTCAAAAATCAGATCAGCCATCGATCCGCCGCCCTGCACGCCATTCGCCCCCTGCTTCTACAAACATTTCCCGAACTCCAACCGCAGTCCGTCTGAGGCGCGTCTGCAACCTTCATCCATCCCTCGTCCTTGAACGGATCTCCGGCCGCACCTATATTCTTTTCCTCCCCTAACAACACCCTGCCGTTCAGAGCATGGGCGTACTCTGAGCAAGTATCTTACATTACTGGTGGCGACTCTGGTGTCACCCTGCCCGAAAAATATACGTATCGCTAGAGGCAGAAAGCTCGGGCAAAACCACTCCTAACAAATGTTCGGCACACTAATTAAATCTTCATGTACGGACCATTCGCAGAATATATAAAACCCTATAAAAAACGTCTTCTCATCGGCCTACTAGCGGCATTTGCCGCCGCCGGCACTGCGGCCCTTATTCCGCTGCTAATCGAACGCGCCGTCAATAACATCTATCTAATAACTCAAGCCGACCAACAAGCTCAACTCTTTGGCCAAATCGAACTTTGTGCCCTCGGCATGGTGGGGTTAGGCGCTCTGGCCTCGATAGGACGCTACTTCATGCGCTGGCTCCTGGGCTCCTCTTCCAATCTCATAGAATACGATATTCGCGCCGCCTACTTTACCCATCTGCTGCGCCAACCGCTTTCCTATTATCAGGACCACCGCACCGGCGACCTGATGGCGCGGGCCACCAACGATCTGAATTCGGTACACATCTTCTTTACCTATTGCCTGCGCAGTCTCGCCGAGGCCGGTCTCACTATCATCTTTAGCTTGACGATGATGTGTTTTATAAATTGGCAACTCGCCCTCATCGTTTTGGCGCCCCTCCCCCTGCTCGGTTTCTCCATCGTGCGCATGGGCACTTTGGTACACGGCCGCTTCCGCAGCATTCAGGAACTTTTTGGGCGCATGAGCAATTTCATTCAGGAAAACATCTCCGGCATCCGCGTCGTCAAAGCCTATGTGCAGAGGCCGTCCCAAATTGCCGCCTTTGACGAGCTTAATCAGGACTATTTGACCAAAAACCAGCGCCTCATTCACACCCACGCAGTCTACTACCCCCTGTTCTACCTCATGTCCTCAATCGGCCTGGGACTTGTCCTGTGGTTCGGCGGCGGCGACGTCATCAGCGGCCAGCTAGATATTGGCGGTTTTGTCGCCTTCAATACTTATCTGACCATGCTGATTCGCCCCATTTCCTTCATGGGTTGGCTCATCGATCGCACCCAGCGCGCCTTGGTCGCTATGCGCCGCATTAACGATGTTATGGATGTGGAGCCCACAATTCGCAACCAACTCGCCCCGGCATCACACCACGCCCTCATCAACGGCCACATTCAATTTCGCCAGCTCGATTTCTCCTACGGCGACACCCAGATCCTGCACCACATCGACCTGGATATACCGGCCGGCACCACTTTGGGAATCGTCGGCCGCGTCGGTTCGGGAAAGACGACACTGGCGCGCCTCATCCCGCGCCTCATCCAGGCCGCGTCGGACCAGTTGCTCATCGACGGCAAACCCATCGACGAATGGCCTTTGGAACAATTGCGCAGCGCCATAGGTTACGTCTCACAAAACCCCTTCCTGTTTTCCGACACCATCGCCGCCAACATCGGATACGGCGTCGACGACGCCACCAAGGCGCAAATCTCCGGCGCCGCCAAAGAAGCCCAGATTGACCGCGACATAGAAGAATTTGACGACGGCTTTGCCACCGTCATAGGCGAACGCGGCGTCACCCTCTCGGGCGGCCAAAAGCAGCGCTCCACCCTGGCGCGCGCCCTCATCCGCCGGCCCGCCATCCTCATCCTCGACGACGCCCTTTCGGCGGTGGACACACACACCGAAGAAGCCATTCTCGCTCACTTGCGCCGCATCATGCGCCAGCGCACCACCATTCTCATCGCCCACCGCATCTCGACCCTGCGCGACGCCGACCACATCATCGTCCTCGACGAGGGCCGCATTGCCGAACAGGGCACTCACGAAGAATTACTGCGCCGCGGCCGCTTTTACGCCGACCTCTTCCGCCGCCAGCAATTGAACGCTGAGTTGGAGGCCCTGTGAGCCAGCCCGAACTCAACCAGGAAGAAGAAATCCAGGAACGCCCATTTAACCTGAAGCTATTGCTGCGCCTGTTGGGGTATTTGCTCCACTATAAACCGCGCGTGGTCGTTGCCTTGGGGCTCATGCTCATACACGCCGGCGCCAGCCAACTCAGCCCCTACCTGACCCAGATCGCCGTGGACGACCACATCCTCAAAGGCGACCTGGGTGGACTCAAATGGATCATGCTGATTTTTGTCGCCAGCATCGTCGTCCAGTACATCTCCCAATACGGCCGCACCATTGTCACCGAAATGACGGGCCAATACGTCATGCGCGACATGCGCCGGCAAATATTCGTCCACCTGCAACGCCTGCCGTTGCGCTACTTCGACCGCACCCCGGTGGGCCGCATCATGACCCGCACCACCAACGACGTCGACGCGCTCAACGAATTTTTTACCGATGCCGTAGTTTCGGTCTTCATGGATCTGTTCACTCTCCTGGCCATCATTCTATACATGGCCTATATGGAGCCCGCACTGACCCTGGTGGCCTGCACCGTCATTCCCGTGCTCACCGTCTCTACCTTCTACCTGCAGGGACTGGCCATGAAGGCCTACCGCGAGTTGCGCCTGCGCCTGGCCCGGCTCAACGCCTACCTACAGGAAAATATCTCCGGCATGGAAGTGGTACAACTTTTCGGCCGCGAAGAGCGCAACAGAGAAGAATTCGCCCTCGAACACATCCCCTACCGCAAGGCCGAAGACCGCGAAATTTTCTACTACAGTATCTTCTTCCCCTTCACCGAATTCATCACCACTGTGGGTCTGGGCCTGGTAGTCTGGTACGGCGCCCGCTCCGTCTTTGACGCGCGCATTGAAGTGGGCGTGCTCATCGCCTTCCTGCAGTACGTGCCGCGTTTTTTTCGCCCCATCATGGATATCAACGACCGCTATGCTCTCTTGCAGAGCGCCATGGCCTCTTCCGAGCGCATCTTTGAACTACTCGACCACCCACAGGAAGCCGCCGGCGGCCCTACGCACCCCAACGCCGAGGCCGGCAAGGGCACCATCGAGTTCAAAAATGTCTACTTCAAATACGAGGAAGAGGCCCAGGACTGGGTCCTCAACGACGTATCGTTCCGCATTGAAGCCGGCCAGAGCCTGGCCCTGGTGGGCGCCACCGGTTCGGGCAAAACCACCATCGTCAGCCTGCTCTGCCGCTTCTACGAAATCCACCAGGGCGCCATTCTGGTAGACGGCCTCGACGTGCGCCAGTGGAATGTGGAAGATCTGCGCCGCCGCATCGGCATCGTCCAACAAGATGTCTTTCTGTTTTCCGGCGACATCGAGGGCAATATCCGCCTAGGCGACACCCGCATTAGCCTCCAGCGCGTACAAACGGCGGCACAATACGTCAACGCCAGCCGCTTCATCGACCGCTTTCCCCAAGGATTCGCCCACCCGGTGGCCGAACGCGGCTCCACGTTTTCGGCCGGCGAGCGCCAGCTCATCGCCTTTGCCCGCGCCCTGGCCTTCGACCCTGCCATTCTGGTACTCGACGAGGCCACCTCTAGCATCGACACCGAAACCGAACAGCTCATCCAGGACGCCATCGCCAAGCTCATGCGCGACCGCACTTCCATCGTCATCGCCCACCGCCTGTCGACCATCCGCACCGCCGACCACATTCTGGTGTTGCACCACGGCGAGGTGCGCGAACGCGGCCGCCACGAAGACCTCATCCAGCAGGGCGGTATTTACGCCCGTCTCTACGAATTGAATTACAGCGGTACTAACTAGAATTTTGGAGAATTTTCGGGTTTACTGCCGATCTCGTGTAACGCCAACGCCCATTTCAGCCCTTCACTCTAAAATAACCACACCAACTCTACGCCTCCCCATTCTCCTCTCCAGCCTTCAATTCCGCCACCACCTTCTGCGCCTCCTCCGGATGCATAACTTCGTGCAAATGCGCTTCCTGAGATCGCAACTCGGCTTTGAGCCCGTCGACGCGTTCCTGGTACGACGTCCACTGCCCCTCTTGCAAATCGACGCTCTCCTTTGCCGCCATGCACTGGTAAATTGCCTCGCCCAACTCGGCGTAGGTGGTACGCATGCGCCGCCGCGTCACCGCCATATCGGCGCGCACCTTGAGCGCCTGACCCATCACCTTGCCGCGCTCCGCCACATCGGCAAAGCGCTCCTTGAGCATATCAGCTATCTGTTTCTTTGTCGCCATTTTGCGCCTCCTGCTCTTCGGTAAAGGAACCCAGCTTGTCCTCGACCTCCTCCTTTTTGACCTTGAGCGCGGTAATGTGGTCCTCCACCACTTCGCTCACCTGGTCTTTGGTCTCCCCAGCGCGGCGCACGATTTTGCGCCGCGTGATATCGCCCCGGTGCGGAGCCATGAGTACGCCCAACACCCCGCCAATGACCATACCCGTTAGACAACCCGATAGAAAACTGCCCAGTGAGGAATCCGAATCCCCGTGATATCTCCTGTACGCCATTTTTGCTGCTCCCGCGATTTTTGTGCACAATTAAACCGGCAACTATTGCCATTCCTTCTCTCAGCATTATAATATATCAAAGCGAGGCGCTAATCCAAGCCGATTTGAACAAAACTTCGGCTGTTCCTATTTTATTTTTAAAGCCCCAACCCAATCGTGAGGAGAGCCCCATGGCCAAGGTTTTGGATACTCCTTCCCATAGTCTCAAAGAATTTCGCATCCTACCCGGCTACACTACTGCCGAAGGCAGCGCCCCCCAAGTTTCGCTGCAAACCCGGCTCTGCCGCAAAGACAATAATTACCTCACCTTACACGCGCCTTTCCTCGGCGCCGCCATGCAGGCCGTCACCGGCAGCGAAATGGCCATCGCCCTGGCCCAATTGGGCGGCATCGGCATCTTGCCGGTGAGCCAGACTATTGAGGAGCAGTGCGAAAAGATTTCCAAAGTCAAGCGTTTTAAGGCCGGTTTTCAAACCGACATTGTCACGCTATCGCCCCACCAACTCATCGACCAAGTGCTCGATCTCATCCACGAGACCGGCTACACTACCTTCCCGGTCACCGAAAGCGGCCAATTCCACGGCAAACTGCTGGGTATCCTCACCGACAAAGACTTCGACGAGCGCCGCGACCACGATTTGCAGGTGGGCGAACGCATGAAGACCGACGTGCAGGCCGGCGTCGACATCAACGACCTGTCGGAGGCCAATGAATTGATGATTAAATACGGTCGCGGGTTCCTGCCGATTATCGATAAGGCCGGCATCCTGCAGTCGGCCGTATTCAAGAAGGACCTCGACAAACACCTGCAACACCCCAACGAATCCATCGACGTGCAAAAGCGCTTGCTCGTCGGCGCCGCCATTTCCACCCACCCAGAGGACCGCGAGCGCGTCAAAGGACTCATTGCCCACGAAGTGGACGTCCTGGTCATCGACGCCTCCGACGGCCACACCGAATATCAGCGCGAGATGACTCAATTTGTCAAAAGCCGCGGCAACACCCCCATCATCGGCGGCAATGTGGTCACGGCCGAAGGATTTGAGTTCCTCGCCGCAGCCGGCGTCGACGCCGTAAAAGTGGGCATGGGCATTGGCTCGGGCTGCACCACCCAGGAGGTCAAATCAACCGGGCGCGGCCAGGCGTCCACCCTAATGGACACCTGCGAGGCGCGCGACCGCTGGGCCCAGGACAAGGGCGTTTACCTGCCCATCATCTCCGACGGCGGCATCAGCGGGCCGGCCGATATGTCGGTGGCCCTGGCCTTGGGCGCCAACGCCCTGATGATGGGCAATTTCTTTGCGCGCTACACCGAGAGCGCCGGCAACCTCATGCGCAACGCCGCCGGCGAGATCGTTAAGGAGTACTGGATGGAGGGCAGCATGAAGGCGCGCAACCACCGACGCTACGCCCAGATCAAGGAAATCTTTTTTGAGGAAGGTATTTCCGGCTATGTGCCGCACGTCGGCTCGATCTACGAAAAGTTGCCCACCGTGCTCCAGGTCTTGCGCTCCACCCTGGCCACCGCCGGCTGCCGCACCATTGCCGGATTGCACGAGAACGCCGTACTCGAAAAGCAATCGCCCAGTTCCCTGGTCGACAGCAAAGTTCACGACATCGTGCCGGTCAATATCGACCAACAGATTCTCTAAAGAAGCAGGTTCCCCTAGTGAATATCCTACTCACCGGCGCCGCCTCGGCGCTGGGACAAGCCCTGACCGCCGGCCTCAAAGACAAACACCAGCTCCGCCTCAGCGACCGCACCGCCCTCACCACCGACCTGGAATTCGTGCAAAGCGACCTGGGCCACGAGGAGGAAACCGACCAATTGGTCGCCGGCATAAACACCATCGTCCACCTGCCCAACCCGCCCGCCGACCAAACCGATGCCGCCGCCTGGATCGACGCGACCACCCGCTGCACCTACAACCTGCTCACCGCCGCTGCCGAGGCCCAAGTCGACCGGGTCATTCTACTCAGCACCCTCGACCTCTTCCTGCCCTACGACGCCGACATGGTGGTCAACGAGACCTGGCGGCCGCGGCCCTCTTGCGAGCCGGCCATTCTCGGCCCCCACCTCAGCGAATTCATCGCCGGCGAGTTCGCCCACACCAACGCGCTGCGCTTGCTGATCGTGCGCCTGGGACACGTGGTGCGGAGCGACGAAGTCAAAGGCCAGAATGTCGACCCCATGTGGGTGGACGAACGCGACGTGGTGCAAGCCGTAGCCAACGCCCTCGAAAAAGACCTGCCCGACTACGCCATCGCCCACATTCAGTCCGACTCGCCCAACGCCCGTTTCCGCATTAACACGGCGCGCGACGCCCTAGATTACGCGCCGCAGTTCAACTTTGGGGAGGACGCATGAAAGTTCTAATTCTCGGGGGCCACGGCTACCTTGGCCCCCACGTGGTGGAAACGCTGCAAGATGACTACGAACTGCGCATCACCGATATAAAAGACATCGACAGCCCGCACGAGACCCGCCGCGTCGACGTATCCGACCTCGACCAGGTAATGGCCGCGGCCGAGGGCATGGACGTCATCGTCAACTGCTCTGTTTTGCGCCAAGACCGCAAACTGGCCTTTGACGTCAGCACCCTGGGCACCTACAACGCCATCCACGCCGCCGTCGAATACGGCATGGAGCGCTTTATCAACACCGGGCCGCACTTCACCATCACCGGCGATACCTATTACCGCCAGGACTTTGCCATTGCCACCGACGTGCCGTCGCACTCCGGCACCGGCCTCTACGCCCTGAGCAAATCCGCCGGCCAGGAGATCTGCCGCGTTTTCACCGAAAACCACCCCATCCATGTCATCACCACTCTCTTCCTCAACTTCATCGACCCCGAGCCCACGCCCGAGCGCCTGGGCAACGACCTCAATTCCTTTGCCGTCACTTTTCGCGACGCGGCACAGGCCATCAAATGCGCACTGGAAGTAGACCTCGACCGCCTGCCTTCAAAAAACGAAATCTTCTACATCACCTCGGACCTGCCGCACGGCAAATACTCCAACGAGAAAACCAAACGCCTGCTCGATTGGGAACCCCAGGATAAATTGGAAGGCTACTGGCGCAAAGCACCGCCGGCGGGTTAAATCTCTACAATGAGCGACAAATTTCTGGGCATGGTCATGACCCCCCTAGACGTCCAGATCGAGGGCCTGGAGGCGGTGATGGACCGCATCGGCGCCACCGGCGCCACCGCCATCAACTGCGGCCGTAGCCTCAACCTCGAAGCCCCAGAAGGCGCCGGCCACCGCGCCCCCCCGGTCGACATAGACGGCACCCGCCACGTCTTCGACCGGCCGGTGTGGGGCAAGCGCGAACTCCAGATCTACGGCTATGCGGTCGACGAGCCCAACCTGGCACTCTATGACGATACCCCCTACAAACCTTCGCCGCAGCCCCTGCCCACCGAATTAGACGGCGACATTCCCGCTAAAATCTACAAAGACGCCCGCCGCCGCGGCTGGAAAGTCTACAATTCGACCTCGCCGCTGAGCGTACCGGGCCTCAAAGACGAAGACCAGATGCGTTGGGTCGACGGCGCCATCCCCGACCCGCAGCGCCGCGTCGCGCGGCAGGGCTGCCCCAATGCGCCCCAGGTGCGCGCCTACGCCATCGCCAGCGTACTCGACACCATCGGCCAGGATCCGCAAATCGACGGCATCTGCCTCGACTGGCTCGAATTCACCACCTACTTGATCGAAGACCACTTTCTCTGCTTTTGCGCCCACTGCCGCCGCCAGATGGGCGAATTGGGCTACGACCCCGTGCGCATCGAAGAAGATGCGCTCATCCTCTGGGACCACCTGCACCAACTCACGCCCTCTTCCCTGGCCGCCGCCGCCCGCATGAGCCGCAGCCCCGGCGAAGTACTGGAGCTCTTTACCGGCCATCCCGGCTGGCTCGACCTACTGCGCTTTAAGGCCGATGCCGTCCGCCTCGCCTTTACCGATATCCGCCAGGCCATGGACCAATCCGGCTACGGCCACGTCGAGTTAGTGGCCAATGGTTGGGCTCCGCCCTTCAACCGCTCCTCGAGGATCGACTACGCGCGCCTGCCCGGTGACGTGCAAATTGTGCGGCCCAAGCTCTACACCTTCCACTGGTCGGCCATACCGCGCTGGTACGGCCAGGTACTGCAAGCCTGGAACCCCCAATTGGACGAAAGCGCCCTCATCGAAGCAGTCAAACACTGGTGCCAATTGCCCGACGCCAACCCGGCCCCGCGCTTCAGTCACTACAATATTCCCGGTCCCGACGAAGACCACCCCATCGATCCGCAGACCTTCACCACTCGCATTGCCGAGGTAGTGGACCAGGTAGGCGGCAAAATCCCAGTGCAGATTCTGACGCACGGCTATCGCCCGGCGCACCAGTGGCGCGAGAAAGTAGACATCGTGCGCCGCAGCGCCGCCGACGGCATGTGGGTGCAGCGCTACTGCTATTTGTCGGACGAAAAACTGGACATTCTGGGCCAGGTCTGGAACAGCTGACCATGCCCGCCGAGGCCCGCGTCCAAATATTCGACGGCCCGGGCAAACCCCTGCGCCTGCAAAACCACCCTCTGCCCACCGCCCTGGCTCCCGGCGAAATTCTGGTCGAGATCCAACTGGCCACCATCTGCGGCTCCGACCTACACACTTTTGCCGGTCATCGCAACGAACCCACCCCCTGCATCTTGGGCCACGAAGCTGTGGGACGAATAGTCGACCTGGGATCTGAAATGAACGGCCTGGCACTTGACGACCGCCTGACCTGGAGTATCGCCGATAGTTGCGGCACCTGCCCCGCCTGCAACCAACACCGCCTGCCGGAAAAATGCCACCGCCTCTTTAAATACGGCCACGCCGCCCTGGACGACGGCTGCGGCCTCAACGGCTGTTACGCCTCGCACATCCTCTTGCGCCCCGGCACCCGCGTTGTCAAAATACCCGAGACCCTGGACAACGCCCTGGCGGCGCCGGCCAACTGCGCCCTGGCCACCGTCGTCAACGCCGCCTCTCATCTACCCGACCCGTGTCACAGCGCCGTCATCCAGGGTGCCGGCCTGCTGGGCATCTACGCCTGCGCCCTGCTCAAAGAACGCGGCATCGAACACGTCTTCTGCATCGACATCAACGATGAACGCCTGGCCCAAGTCCCCCATTTTGGCGCCACTCCCATCGACGGCCGGCCCGAACATCGAGATCGCGGCCGCGACCAGATCGCCGCGGCCGCCCCCCACGGCGTCGACGCCGTGTTAGAAGTAGCCGGCGTCTCCAGCCTCATCCCCGAAGGCCTGCACTACTTGCGGCCCGGCGGCTACTACACCTTTGTTGGCATGGTCCACCCCAACACCCAGCTCGACCTGACCGGCGAGCAAATCATCCGCAAATGCCTACACCTCCGGGGCGTGCACAACTACAGTCCCTGGCACCTCGAAGAAGCCATCGCTTTTCTCGCAAAAACCGCAGACAAATACCCCTTTGCTTCTCTGATCAGCTCTCCTCACCCTCTCTCCGATTTGGAGGAGGCCGTACAATTGGCCCAATCCCAGCAGTACTTCCGCGTTTCAGTCCAACCATAGGAGCAACCATGATCCAGGTCAACGACCGCACCTACCAGACGCCCTCTCGCCCCGTCGTCGGCATCTGCATCGACGGCTGCTCCCGCGATTACCTCGAC
>CAXGRO010000003.1:0-38438 GCA_964012055.1 uncultured bacterium | reverse complement strand
CCCCCCCCAGCCAGGGTTTCCACTTTGATTTAAAACCGGAAGAATTAGAAGCCTACCTCGACCAATATGTAATTGAGCAAGAAAACGCAAAAGCCATCCTTGCAACCAAGATATGCACGCACTTCAACTGCCTAAACCTCCCCCCCGATCCGGAGGAGGATCTTATTGGAAATATAAAAAGCAACGTCTTGATGATCGGTCCGACCGGCGTGGGCAAAACTTATCTGATAAAACTCATTGCCCGCAAGATTGGCGTGCCTTTTGTCAAAGGAGACGCGACTAAGTTCAGCGAAACGGGCTATGTAGGGGGGGACGTAGAAGATCTAGTACGCGAGTTAGTGCGCGAAGCAGATGGGGATGTTGAAACGGCCCAGTACGGTATTATCTACATCGACGAGATAGACAAGATTGCTTCCAGCGGTAATACCGTTGGCCTAGATGTCTCGCGCTCGGGCGTGCAGCGCAATCTGCTCAAGCTTATGGAAGAAACTGAAGTGGACCTGCGTTCGGCCCACGACCTGGCTTCGCAGATGGAATCCGTCATGCAAATCCAACGCACCGGTAAGGCAGAACGCCAGAAGATCAATACGCGCAATATCCTGTTCATCGTTAGCGGCGCCTTTTCGGGCCTGGACGAAATTATAGCACGACGCCTCAATCAGGGCGCCGTAGGTTTTCGCCTCAACCGCGACGATGCGAACGACCCGTCCCAATTCAACAAATCCGATCTCTTTAGACAAACGCGCTCGGAAGATCTGATGGAATACGGTTTTGAATCGGAATTTGTCGGTCGCCTGCCCGTCATCGCCGTGCTCGACCCACTCAGCTGTACGGATCTATTAGAAATTCTGCGCGCGCCCAAAAGCAGTGTCATTCTCGCCAAAAAACGCGATTTTCGCGCCTACGGAATCGAAATCGAGTTCACCGATGAGGCCCTTCAAGTGCTGGCGACGCGCGCCTACGAAGAGCGCACGGGAGCCCGCGGCTTGGTTGGCGCTATAGAAAAGGTCCTGATTCCTTTCGAAAAGAAATTGCCATCCACGGATATAGAGGATTTTGAGCTAACAGCTGCCATTGTCAAAGATCCGGAGAACGAGCTTGATCAGCTATTAGACGAGCACTCGCTGCAATCGTTTATAAATGCTTTTGCCGCTGACCACGGCATCCATTTGCACTTTGATGCCGAAACGCGCAAATGGGTTAAAAAGACAGCACATGGGCAAGAGAAATCACCCCGCGACTTGTGCGAGGACATTTTTGCCGACTATGGTCACGGCCTAAAACTGGCTAACTTGCAGAATTTTACTGTCACCCCTGCTATATTGCGCAACCCACAGGAAGCGCTCAATAACCTAATTAAATCGTTCTACGAGGGCAGCCACTAAGCTTTATTTTACTTTCTTATTCCGTATTCTTTTTCTTTGCGGTAAACAGTACTGAGCCCAACACCGAGAATTTCCGCCGCCCGTCGCCGATTATAATTGACCGCCTTTAATGTCTCTGCAAGGGCGGTTTTTTCCACTTCGTGTAAGGTCATTCCCACCCTAAAATGCATTCCCGCCACTGCCGGTCCCTGGCGCCCAATATGTCGAGGGATATCGCTAATTTCGAGTCGCCCATGGTTGGGACACATAACTACCATGCCTTCGATACAGTTCTTGAGTTCGCGCACATTGCCGGGCCAATCGTACTCTAATAGGGCGTCCATTGCGCCCGAAGTAATGCCTTCTACTTGCTTGCCATTTTCGGCGGCAAATTGTTGAATAAAGGCGTCTACCAGAAGGGGAATGTCTTCTCGACATTGGCGCAGCGGCGGTACTTCGATGGCGATCACGCAGAGCCTATAGTACAGGTCGGCGCGGTAGTCCCCCTGTTCCACCATGTGATCCAACTCGCGGTGGGTCGCAGCCAAAATTCGAACGTCTACCTTATGGGTTTGTGCACCGCCTACGCGTTCGAATTGGGCGTCCTGTATGGCCCTAAGCAATTTTACCTGGATCGGCAGTGGAATATCGCCCACTTCGTCTAGAAAGAGCGTGCCTTGATCGGCCAACTCAAAACGACCTTTGCGCAGGGCAGTAGCGCCGGTAAAGGCCCCTTTTTCGTGACCGAACAATTCGCTCTCTACTAGGGCTTGGGGTAAGGCACCACAGTTAATTTCGACAAAGGGCTGCTCGCGCCTGCGGCTCTGCTGATGAATGGCTTTGGCAACTTCTCCCTTGCCCGTGCCTGTCTCGCCGACGATCAGTACACTGGCCTTAGACTGGGCAACTTGCTCAATCTGACCGTAAATGCGTTGCCAAGAAGAGGAGCGGCGCACAATTCCTCCCCAGCGAAAGCGGTCGTCCAAACGACGCTGTAATTCGGAAAATTCTCCAACCAATTGTTGGTGTGACAAGCCGCGCTGTAGTACGGCCTCGACTTTTTCCAAATTTAGAGGCCGAAGTTGGAAGTCATAAGCCCCCTGGCGCATTGCCTCTACACCCAATTCTATGTCTTCGGGATCAACCACCAGGATAGTGCATACTTCGGCATTGCGCTGGCGGCCTACCTGTAAGAGCCGCAGACCGTCTATGCGCGGCTCACGCAGGGCACAAATGATGGCATCTGGCCTGTCGACGTCGATAACATCATAGGCATTCTGCCCTTCCTTGACCCAGAGAACTTCACATTGACGGCCTTCTAGATAAGCGACCAACTCTTTAGTCTGAGCGGTTTCTGGCAGCACCACCAGTACCCGCGGCTGTTGATTTTCCGCGTATTCCAATTACCTGCTCCGCAGCCCCTACGCCGCTCGGCGTACGGATTTCTCCGCCAGACTCGCCTCGAAGACCTCGGCCAGATCCTCCACTAAAACAAAATTCAATTGCTGCCGTACGGTATCGGGCAATTCTTCCAGATCTTTGCCGTTGCGCCGCGGCAAAATGACCGTATTCATGCCGGCGCGATGAGCGGCCAATACCTTCTCCTTTATGCCACCTACTGACAAGACACGACCTCTTAATGTTACTTCTCCGGTCATGGCCACGTCTTCACGTACCGACCTGCCCGTCAATAAAGAGAGCAAAGAGGTAGCTACGGTCACTCCGGCAGAAGGCCCATCTTTGGGAACGGCGCCGGAAGGCAAGTGGACGTGGATATCCTGCTTGTCGAAGAAATTTTGATCAATACCCCACTCGCCCGCCCGCGTGCGCACATAGGAAAGCGCAATCTGGGCGGATTCCTTCATAACTTCCCCCAATTTGCCGGTCAATGTCAGCCCTTTGCTCCCGCGCATCTTGGTCGCCTCGACAAACATGACTTCGCCGCCCACCGGCGTCCATGCCAGACCCGCCACAATCCCCGGTCGGCCGACATTCTCGCGCCCAGTAACCTGAACTCTTTCCGCGCCCAGATACTGCGCTAAATCGTCCTGAGAGATCGCAAAACCACCCTTCTGTCCTTCCACTACCTGGCGCGCAATCTTGCGGCAAATCCGTCCAATTTCTCGCTCCAGATTGCGCAAGCCGGCCTCTTGGGTGTACTTACGTATCAGCCCCCTCATTACCTCATCATCGATTTTCACTTTGCGGCGCTGCAAGCCGTGCTCGCGCAATTGGCGCGGCAATAAATGGGTTCGGGCGATGCGAACTTTTTCATCCTCAGTGTAACCTGAAAGTTGTATAACCTCCATGCGATCCAATAAAACAGGGGGAATTGTTTCCAACTGATTGGCCGTGGCAATAAACATTACTTTGGAGAGATCAAAGGGCAGATCAAGGTAATGGTCGGCAAATGTACTGTTCTGCTCGGGGTCTAAGACTTCCAGCAGGGCAGCGGCCGGATCGCCGCGAAAATCGGCTCCGACTTTGTCGATTTCGTCCAACATGAGGACGGGATTATTGGTCCCTACTTTGTGTAAACTTTGAATAATGCGACCAGGTAAAGCGCCGATATAGGTGCGCCGATGACCGCGTATTTCGGCTTCATCGTGCACCCCACCTAGAGCAATGCGCGCAAACTTTCTTCCCATAGCTCGTGCAATGGACCTTCCTAGCGATGTCTTGCCCACTCCTGGAGGACCAACAAAGCAGAAGATGGGGCCCTTTGAATCCTTTTTGAGTTTGCGCACAGCTAAATGCTCCAAGATGCGCTCTTTAATCTTATCCAATCCTTCGTGATCTTCTTCCAAAACTTGGCGCGCTTTGCCTATATCCAAACGGTCCCTAGAAGCCTTTCCCCAGGGCAAGCCTAAGATCCAGTCCAAATACGTGCGCACCACAGTGTACTCGGCGGCACTAGAAGGAATATGGGTTAAACGATCGAATTCCCGCCGAATTTCTTTCTCCACTTCTTCGGGCAATTTGGCTTTATCGATGCGCTTGCGCAATTCCTCCAACTCGCCGGACCCATCTTCTCCCAGTTCTTGTTGAATAACTTTCATCTGTTCGCGCAGATAGTGCTCGCGCTGAACCTGGCCCACTTCTTCTTGGACTTGGTTTTGGATTTTGTGTCCCATTTCCAAAATAGACAATTCGCGATTTAATAAAACTGTCAACTCTTCCTGCCGCTTGCGTGCCGACAATTCTTCCAACAGTGACTGTTTTTCCGCAATGGGCAAATCCAACCCGGCCGCGATAAAATCGGCCAGTTGCGCCGGCTGTTTTTCTAAACTAATTGCGGCCACTTGCAATTCATTATCCAGTGTTGGCACCAAGGTAACCATTTTTTGGAATTGCTGCGATAAGTTTTGAGCCAGGGCTTGTTCTTCTTGGGTGCCTAATTCAGCATCCTCCAGTGCCCCCAATCGCGCCTGTAGATAGGGAGAAGTCTGCGTGTACTCCACCAACCGCATGCGCTTTGTGCCACGCACCAGAATCTGCAAATGATTATCCGGCAATTTATACACTCGATGGATAACCGCCACGACGCCAACCTCGTACAAATCCTCCGGTTGCGGTGCTTCCTTCTCCCCTTCCTTCTGAGCAGTAATAGCTATGAGTCGATTTCCTTCCCAAGCATCCTGAATCAATTGCAGCGAACCGGCGCGACCTACGAGTAATTGAGTGGGCGTTCCCGGAAATAATACCATATTTCGCAGAGGCAATACCGGCAAATGCTCGGGGATAGATAGGGTTTCGTGGTCGTTTGTAGCCATTTTAATCTCCTTGCGGTCTCTTTATCCAAACATTAAGACAAGAGCAGTAAACTGTCCTTATAAATCCTCACTTCTGCTTGTAGATGCAAATTTCATGCCGTCCTTCTTTTCTCTCCAAAAGAGATGCCACAAGTGCCAAAATGACATTATCCCACTGCCTACTTGCCATTATCATATTTTCCGAACTATATGCCTTACAATAATTTCTGCTATGTTATACTTGACACTATATTGGCTTAGCTTATCATTATAGTGATCTATTATATCCTATTTCCAAGGACAAATTCCGATGTTTGATTTCTTTAGTCGCAAGAAAAATAAGGGAAAAACTTTCGACCCCAGAAAACAAATCGATAATCTCGCCGAACTCAGCCCCGCTTCCGCTCTGGTCTATTTGGAAAAAGAAAACACCGAGCACGAAGAATTGGGCAAAGCCTTTTTCTTGCGACGCGATAAAAAACTCTACAGTGAAGGATCAAACCTCTATCTAACCACACCTGACAATCTCAAAATTGCCAAAGACCAAAACCTCAATACCAAAAGGGTCTCTCTAAAATTCTTCCATCGCCGCGTCCCCCACCGCCTCAACTGCCGCGTCATAGGGCGCTTTCGCATTCTGCCCGAAATTGCCGAGGCGCTCGATTTTCACGCCAAAGCGGCGTATAAACTCTCTCCCATCAGTGCCCTCAAAAAAGAGGACAAGCGCCAGTATATGCGCTATACGCTTAAAAATTACGGCGATTCGCGCATTCCCCTAACTACGCACGTCACCTTTGAGGCCTTTCTGCGCTCCACCAATAAAGAATTCCCCGCCGATGGCGTCCCCCCGGTTTTGTTGACCGACATGCAGGTAAACGACTTCGCCGAAGAAGATTACCAAGGGCCCTTTACTACGCGTGATGCAATCAATCAATTCCGCGATCTCATGCTCAAACGCCAGCCCCACGAACGCTCCTTACAGGTATCCAAGGTATTAAAAGATACCTCGGGCAGCATGGTAAAAAAGAAAGATGTCGAGCTTCTTTTGGGCGAAATCAACGTTTTAGGGATCGAAATGGAACCCTTGCGCGATGTGCTGTATTTAAAAAAATCAACTAAGGCCGGTATAAGAAAAGGGGAAGAAAATCCGTACAATCTCCACCCGGGCGAAAAAATCCTAACCTTCTTCGATTACCAGAGTAAGTACTATCAAATGCTCTGTGAAGTCATGGAAGTACGCACTCAAAATGAGGTGGTACGGCCCCTCGAATTTATGCGCGAAGAATCGGGCCTCAAAGTGGAATTCGTCGACTACAGTATTTGTGGTTGTTTGATTGAGAGCAGTCCAGAATTACTCAAATTCATTCTGGGCGATGAATGTCCGCCCAATGTGGATGACGAAGTTGAATTTGAAGGAGAGTACTGGGAAAAGACCTTTGAGAGATTAAAAGGCCCCATGCTGCATTTTACTTTTTATCCACACATTCACTTCCCCGACGCGGTCAAGCAGTTCAAACCCGAACTGCCCTTCAAAATTACTGTCGTAGCCCAGATCGTGCGCACGCGCTTGAGCACTTCGCAGGATCGCACCGTGTTGCAGCACGGTCTACAATTTGCTTACGAACCTGAGGGCATACCCCTCGAACACGACGAACTCGTTCAGTGGCGCTACAGCCGCCACATTAGAGATAACGAACATTTAAGGAAAGTGCACAGCCAGTTGAGTCAGCTTTACGGTTACCTGGAAAATTCCAGTCTTTCTACCAATACGATTCGACCCGCTGTTCCTGAAACCCCACCTAAAGAGCCTGAATCTTAAGAAAGTTAGGCCCCTTCCTCCTTCCGTTTCTTAGCGGCAACGCGATCTTGGAAAGCGGCTTTTACTTTTTCATCGACAAATTTATGTTTCTGCTCGGCCATGCGCTGTTGCACCGACGCCACTAATTTTTCGCTCTTTAGTTTGTCCTCTTCCGGCTTCTCATCTTCTCGAAAACGCTGGCTCAAAGCAATTAGCAGTTTGCTGTAGGTATTGTGGTTCTCCGCCCCGGGATGTAGCGCATAGGGCGGCATGAATTTTACGCCGCCACCGCTCATGGCGGCTTTGCGCCCACGCTCCTCAACCAGATCGCGGGGAAAAAGGCGAAAGGTGACGCGATACTGCTCTTTGGAATCGCTGATCCGCTCCAGTACCAGAGGTAGATAGACATCTTCCTCTGGACCAGCTTTATTCGGCACATTGCGCATAATGGTTTCTTTAATCTCCTCATCCATCTTAAAATGCAATAAGAAACCAATATTGTTGTTAATTTCGCGCAGATTGTCGTTTGGCTTTTTGATAACGCTGGGACGCGCTACGTCGTGGTTCACATCCGCCAGCAAACGTTCCTTAGTTAAAATGGTTACATCGCCCATATTGGCAAAACTTTGCAAGTTGACCTGTTCTATTAGCTTTATATTTTCCTTCGCCAAAAATTTATCCAGCGAGTCACGAATATCCTCAAAAAAATTGCCTTGAGTGCTACGCTGCGCCCACGGACCACCGCCGAGCACAACGTAGAGTTCGGCGCCACTTAGATAACGGTCTAGCACATCCTTCTGCAACATCCCAGGGCCATTGGGAAAAGACGTGGCATTATCAATGCGTACTTCAATAATATCATCCCCGGCAACCATGACGTTTTTGGGAAATTTCTCCGCAGCTGTTTCGCGCGGCCCAGCCCAGTGCTTTCCGGGATTGTTGGGATCTTCGGCGATGTAGAAGCTCTTGCGCAAAAAATACGCCTTGGATACAAAATAAATGGGGCGATCGCCCCCTTCCACTTCCAATGTATAACTTACTTGTAATTGCTCACCCGGTTTAAGCAGGCGTTCTGTCGGTTCAAAACTGCCGCCGCTGGAAGACCTGGGCGTTGCCATAAAAAGCACAGCCTTTGGCTCATCATTAAATTTGCGAAAGGTGTAACCGCACACAATCGCTTTGCCGCGCCCGTGCTCAACAGATTCAGTCTGCATACGTAGTCGCACGAGTTCCGCACTGACCTTAGCCCCTTTAAACTCCTGGAGAAGAGCAGATAAATCCCCCGGTTTACTGAAAACTCCGGACTTGGCAAAACGAGACTTTTCTTCTTTTTCTGGAGCAGTTTGTTCCGCTTGTCCGTTGTTTTCCTTCTTTACTTTTTTGACCTTACCTTTACTTTTTATTTTTTTACCGGAGTTTTCCGATTTTTTTACCTTAGCCATGGTTTAAACCTTGGATTTGTTTAACTTTATCAGTTTTTTTAAAAAAATAGATAATCAGATAGTTAGTCAATCAAAAATGCCTTGAAGCCCTGCCCCTTTAGAAAGTTGCCAATTCGGCTACTACTTCGCAGTGAGGTGTCTGTGGAAACATGTCCACGGGCTGCATTCTCTTTAAGATATAACCGCCATCCACCAAATACCTCAGGTCCTCTGCCAATGTATAGGGATTGCAGGATACATATATAATCTTAGGTGGACCTAGTTCCACCAGTGCTACCCGGACCCGCTTGTGAAGACCAACGCGCGGTGGATCGGCTACGACTAGATCAAAATTTAGTCCTGAACTCTGCAATTGCCCAAGTGCCTCCTCTGCCGGAGCGACTAAAAATTCAACGTTTTCGATGCCATTGTTCCTGGCGTTACTCCAGGCATCTTCCACTGCTTCAGAGGCCAGTTCAATACCGTAGACTTTATTTGCCAGACGCGCCAATTGCAAACTAATTGCTCCACTGCCACAGTATAAATCGAGCACTTCACACCCCTCTATATCCCCAGCTCTTTCCATGATAATGCCATAAAGTTGCTCAGCCTGGGCAATATTGGGCTGAAAAAAGGATTGTGCAGACAATTCAAAATCCAGTCCTACACATTGTGCCCGAATCTTACCTTCGCCTTTGAGCACAAACTCCTGTTGCCCAACTGCTACCTGTGCTTTACCTTGGTGTAATGTGACGATGAATGTGTCAATTTCTCCTACTTCTTTGATGACCCTACTAACCAACGCGTCGACTTTTTCACTGGGGAATTCAGAGACCACAAGATTGACCATGGTCTGGTCGCTATTATCACCATGGCGAATTACAAGAAAACGCAACAATCCTTCATGGGTCTTTAAGTCATAAACTGAAAGACCTAGCGCTTGGGCATTAGACCGCACAGTTTGAACAATACGGTTTGACAACTCCGATTGTAAATGACAGGAATCCACATTAAATATGCGATTAAAACGTCCGCGCACATGGAGCCCGAGTTCCATTTTGCTCTCGCGATCCGTACCGAACGAAAATTCCATTTTATTGCGATAAAACAAAGCAACTGGACTGGCGAGAATTGGATCGACTTCCCTGGCCTGCACATCGTGTTGTGCCAAGGCGTCTAACACTGCCTGTTCTTTAATCCGCAATTGGTCACTATAACCTATATCTTGCCAACGGCAACCACCGCACGTTCCAAAATGAGAGCAGGGCGGATCTTGGCGCTCATACCTACTCTGGAGTAAAGAATCTACTGCACCTTCAAAACGGCCACGGCGCTTGCGTTTGAGATACACTTCCACATAGTCTCCTGGTACTGTACGCGGAATGACTATCTCGCGTTCATCAAATCGGGCTATGCCATCCCCTTTGGGAGATAGTTGTTCTACCTGCACCGTTATACGGTCACCGCGTTTCATAGTTTATTTCGCAAAAAGAAAACGAGGCAGGAATCTATCCCGCCTCGCTCCAAAATAATGAGGACTCCAAGTTGCTAACTTTTTTTTGAGGACTCGCCTTCAGCGTTTTCTTCTGTCTCAGGTGTGTCTTCCGTCTCTTCGCCGCTTTCTTCTATTTCCTGAGATTCTTCGCTTTCCTCTGCTGTTTCTTCTGTTTCCTGTACTTCCCGCGTCTCCTGTGCTTCTTCCGCTACAGCCTCGGTTTCAGTCGATTCTTCTACGACCTCATCAACGCCGGGGCGATCAACCAATTCGATAATGCACATTTCAGCGGCATCGCCTCGCCTCGGACCCAACTTGACAATGCGAGTATAACCGCCGTTGCGCATGCGATACCGCTCTCCCAAACTATCGATGAGTTTAGCAACCACCCGCTTATCCGGAATAACTCTTAGAATCTGTCGCCGTGCATGTAAATCGCCGCGCTTGGCTAGCGTGATAAGGCGGTCGGCCGTGCGCCGCAATTCTTTGGCCCGAGTATCGGTCGTGCGAATTGCCTCATTTTCAAATAGGGAAGTAACCATGTTGCCCAGCATGGCCTTGCGGTGACTGCTGTTGCGTCCCAATTTTGCTATTTTCTTGCCGTGTCGCATGTCTAGTCCTAAGTAATTAAAATTCCTCTGCCAGAGGGCTGGCCACGTCTTCATCAATCTCAATGTTTTCGTACGGCGTGATATCCATACCCCAATTCAGATTGAGTGTTTCTAAGATTTCCCCCAATTCATTCAGCGATTTGCGACCAAAATTGCGATACTTTAGCATTTCGGCCTCTGACCTAGAAACCAATTCGCACAAGTGCGTAATACCGGCGGCGCGCAGACAGTTAGCCGAACGAACAGACAGTTCCAATTCGTCTACCGGCATAACCAAAAGTTTGGCAATACGTTTAGTTTCTTCGTCGACTTCCTTTTCAACGGGTTCTACAGGCTCTTCTTCGAAGTTAATAAAAAGGGCCAGATGCTCCATGAGAATCTTGGCAGCTTGCGCAAGTGCATCTTCGGGCTTAACAGCCCCATCGGTCCAAACCTCAAGGGTTAATTTGTCGTAATCGGTACGCCGTCCCACGCGCGCATTTTCGGTCTCATAGTGCACCTTGGTCACTGGGGAATAATTGGCGTCGAGCGGTATAGTACCGATGGGCTGTTCAGTTACCTTATTGTCGTCGGCAAATAGATAACCCCGGCCTCGACCAATAGTGAGTTCCATCTTTAGTTTTGCACCATCTTCCAGAGTGGCAATATGCTGATCGGGATTCATAATCTCCACGGCTGGATCTACCGCCAAGTCCTTGGCTGTAACGGCCCCTGCTTTAGCGCACTCGACGTGCAAGAGTCGGGCTTCCGTCCCGTGATAGCGTATAGCTACTTCCTTAAGGTTGAGCACAATCTCCGGTACATCTTCACGCACTCCTTTGACAACAGAAAATTCGTGCTGGACGCCTTCGATATTGGCCTGTGTGATGGCAGCCCCTTGAATAGAGGAAAGCAAAATTCGCCGCAACGCGTGCCCCAAGGTGATCCCGAAACCCCGTTCTAGCGGCTGCACGACAAAATGACCATAATCTTCGCTCAGACTATCTTTGTCGATCTCGACAAGTCTCGGCATCTGGAGACCTTCTAATTTCATAGAGCCCCTTGTTCCCTCTTCTATAAATATGAAATGTAGGTAGACTTACACACGCGAGTAAAACTCGATAACCAATTGCTCTTCCGCTAAGGTCGGAATATCTTCCCTGTTCGGCTTCTCTAAAACAGAACCGTGCAGGTGAACCTTATCTACGGATAGCCAGGGAACCACATCGCGAGCCCGCCGCATAGACTCTTGGATGAATTCGAGTTGTCGACTCTTATCTACTACGGCGATTACATCACCGGGTCGAACCTGATAAGAGGGTATGTTGACGCGTTTACCATTGACTGTTATATGGTTATGACGCACCAATTGGCGGCCCGCCTTACGCGATGGAGCAAATCCTAGGCGGTAAACAATATTGTCCAAACGACTCTCGAGTAAACGCATCATATTCTCACCGCTAACGCCGGGCACGCGTGTAGATTCTTTGTAATATCCGCGAAACTGCCCTTCGCGCATGCCGTAAATGCGAGAAAGAGCCTGTTTGGCCCGCAATTGTACGCTGTAATCCGATTGCTTGCGTCGCATGCGTTGGCCGTGTTGCCCTGGGGCGTAACTGCGTCGTTCGAAAGCACACTTTTCCAAATGGCAACGCTCTCCTTTGAGGAAAAGTTTTGCCCCTTCGCGACGGCAAAAACGGCAATTCGGTCCAGTATATCTGCTCATCTCTCCTCCTTATACCCGACGACGTTTTGGCGGCCTGCAGCCGTTGTGTGGCATAGGGGTCACGTCGCGGATCGCCGATATCTCCAACCCGGCCACTTGCAGAGCACGAATAGCAGATTCGCGTCCCACTCCCGGTCCTTTTACCCAAACTTCCACACGCTTTAACCCCATATTCAACGCTTCGCGCGCTGCATTTTCTGCCGCCATTTGCGCCGCAAAAGGTGTAGACTTGCGACTCCCCCTAAAATCTACCTTTCCCGCCGTCGCCCAGGAAATAACATCCCCGCCGCGATCAGTCAAAGTAATGATAGTGTTATTGAATGTGGCTAAAATATGGGCAACGCCCACGGCCTCTACTTGTTTAGCCTTTTTGCGCCTTCTGCTACGCGATCTTTCGGGTGGCAAGGGTTAAAACCTTTCCTAAAAAGGGTTATAGTAAAAATTATCTTACTTAGGTGCTGGTGCTTTCTTCTTACCCGCAACTGCACGCCGTGGCCCTTTGCGCTGACGTGCATTGGTTTTGGTACGCTGCCCTCGTGCCGGCAAACCACGCCGATGGCGCAAACCGCGATAAGAGCCAATGTCCATGAGCCGCTTGACATTCATATTGACTTCGCCGCGCAGACTACCCTCTACTTTATAGCTCGCCTCGATGATATTGCGCAACTGAGTCGTTTCTTCTTCTGTCAACGCACTAATCCGCGTATCCGGATTTATTTGCGCCTGCTCCAAAATCTTGGCGGCTACGCTTTGACCAATGCCGTAGATATAGGTCAGGCCTATCACGACTCGCTTGTCGCGCGGTAAATCTACGCCTGCAATACGTGCCATATGGGTTCCTCCTTAGCCTTGCCGTTGCTTGTGTCTAGGATTGCGCTTACAGATCACCCGCACAATTCCATGCCGCCTGATGATCTTGCATTCCGAACAGCGCTTGCCCACAGATGCTTTCACTTTCATAACTCTATCCTCGACCTTAACTGCGACGCCCTGTAATTTTGCCCCGCTTCATAAAACCTTCATAGTGACGCGTCATTAATTGCGATTCGATCTGTTGTAGAGTATCGAGTGCCACCCCAACGACAATCAACAATCCCGTGCCACCGAAAAACTGCGAAAAAGAAGGATGTACGTTAAATTGCTGACTAATGAAGTAGGGAAGTATGGCTACCACTGCCAGGGCGACCGCTCCGGGCAACGTTATACGTGTCATAATGTGATCGATGTACTGGGCAGTGCGTTTGCCCGGACGCACGCCGGGGATAAAACCATTATTGCGCTTCATATTGTCTGCCAACTGATTTGGATCCATGATAATTGCCGTATAGAAATAGGCAAAGAAAATTACCATAAGTCCATACACAAACCAGTAAAACATAGATGTCACGGTAAACCAACTCCCCACCGCCTGCATAAATTCACTGTTGGGAAACATCTGAGTCGCCGTGCCGGGCAGGAACATGATTGCCTGGGCAAAAATAATTGGAATCACACCAGCGGTATTGATGCGCAACGGTATATGTGTAGTCTGTCCCCCATATACTCTACGTCCCACAACGCGTTTGGCGTACTGTACGGGGATTTTACGCACCCCTTGGGTCAATAGGATAACGAAAGCGACTATCAAAATCATCAGAGCAACCAGTATCAGTTCCTCAATGATATTCTTGCCGGCACCTCGATTATCGAGAAAAAACTGGTATTCACTCTTGATAGCAAAGGGCAATTCGGCAATTATGCCAATAAAAATTAACAACGAAATACCGTTGCCGATTCCCCTCTCGCTAATCTGTTCGCCCAACCACATGACAAAAATAGTGCCAGCGGTTAGAGTCAGCATAGTTTCGAGGCTAAAACCCCATCCCGGATCGGGCACGGCCGCACGGCCAGATGGCAGAGTTATATTTTGTAAATAGAAATGGCTGATCCCAAAAGATTGGCCTGCTGCCAGTAACACAGTTGCATAGCGCGTATATTGAGTAATTTTCTTACGTCCTTCTTCTCCTTCGCGCTGTAATTTTTGAAAATAGGGAATGACCGATCCCAACAATTGAAAGATAATCGAGGCGCTGATATAGGGCATAATCCCTAGAGCAAAAACCGTTGCCCGCGTAAATGCACCGCCAACAAACATATCGTATAAAGCCACAAAGGAGTTTCCCGCCGCTGCGTAATATTCCCTAAGCACAGCAATATCAACGCCGGGCACCGTAATCTGTCCGCCGATGCGATAAATCACCAGGATGCTCAAGGTGAAGAGAATACGCCGACGCAGATCGGGTATTTTAAAACAATTTTGAAAACTTTGAAACACGTTAGATTGCCTCTGCGGTACCACCCGCCTGGTTGATTTTTTCAAGCGCTGATTGAGAAAATTTGTGCGCTCTTAAAGTAACACCCCGGCTAAGGCTGCCTTCTCCGAGAATTTTGACTAAATATCCAGCCTTGCGTATAAGCCCTGCTTTTCTAAGTTCTTCGGGCCCCACCTCACCCTCCAGGCCGCGCTCTTCGATGGCGCCTATGTTAACAACCTGATATTCAACTCTAAAACGATTTACAAAACCTATTTTGGGCAGGCGCCTATGTAACGGCATCTGACCACCTTCGAAACCAATACGTCTACCTCGCTTTGCTCCCGACCTAGCGCGTTGCCCTTTATGTCCCTTGCCCGCCGTCTTGCCCGTACCCGAACCAGGTCCCTGGCCTAGGCGCTTGCGATTCTTGCGTGCGCCTGGTGGGCGCGCAATTTTGCCTAACCGCATAATTCTATACTTACTCCCGAGTTACTCTACCTCTTCAACCTTAAGTAGATGTGAAACCTTGGCAATCATGCCACGTATTTGAGGCGAATCTTCATGAAGCACTTGTTGATTCATGCGTTTTAGTCCCAATGCTTCAATAGTTGCTTTCTGATCCTTAGCTCTGCCGATGGAACTTCTATGTTGTGTAATCGCCAATTTCATTGCCTTATGCCCCTTTAACCGCGCAACAGCGCCATATCAATACCGCGCAATTCGGCCGTCGTCTCGGCATCGCGCATTTCCAACAACCCCTGTAGTGTGGCTTTAACCGTATTCTGCGGATTACTCGAGCCCAGAGACTTGGTCAAAATATCGTGAACACCGGCCAATTCGAGCACAATGCGCACACCACCGCTGGCGATTACACCAGTACCGGGCGATGCCGGTTTTAACAAGACCTTGGCAGCGCCAAAACGCCCCACTATCTGGTGCGGAATCGTCCCATCGACTACGGGAATCTTTACAATATTCTTTTTAGCCGCCTCCGTGCCCTTGCGAATCGCCTCGGCAATCTCGCCGGCCTTGCCCAAGCCCACCCCCACATGCCCGTTGCGGTCTCCCACGACAACGGCAGCGTTAAAACTGAAACGTCGCCCACCTTTGCGCACATGAGATACGCGCCGGATGCTGTTTTGGACCACTACCTCGCTCAATTCCAGATTATTGGTATCAATTTTAGCCACAGATATTCCTCTCCTCTAAAACTGCAAGCCGCCTTCGCGCGCCCCATCCGCCACGGCCTTGACTATGCCGTGATACAAAAAGCCACCGCGATCAAATACGACTTTATCTATACCTTTTTCCTTGGCCGTTGCCGCCAGACGCTTGCCCAGCTCTTGCCCCTGGGCTAAACGGCCCTCAAAATTTTCCCCGCGAAAATCTTTGGCTTGAGTAGACAGACCAACCAATGAATGTCCCACTGTATCGTCGATTATCTGCGCTTCGATATGGCGCAAACTGCGGTGAACCACCAACCGCGGCCTTTCCGGAGTGCCAATTACCGCTTTGCGTATCCTGTGACGACGACGGTTGCGCCGAGCGTCCCTTTTCCCTTGCGCTGTTCTATTAGACATATTTAAACTACTGCCGCCTTACCGGCCTTCCAGTGAATGGTTTCATCTTCATAGCGCACGCCCTTACCCTTGTAGGGGTCGGGTTTGCGCTTGCTGCGAATATCGGCTGCAGCCTGTCCTACCTGTTGTTTATCCGCTCCATAGACCACGATTCGAACTTGCGCCCCAGTACTCGATGCGGCATCCTCTGTACTCAACTCGACGCCTTCTGGTGCAGCGTACACTACAGGGTGTGAATAGCCCAGATGCATTGTCAATTGCTTACCCTGTACCTCGGCGCGATACCCCACGCCAAATATATCGAGCCTTTTAGAAAAACCCTCAGTTACCCCTGTTACCGCGTTGGCTATAAGAGAACGAGTAAGTCCGTGCAACGAACGAGCGAATTTTTCTTCTGATTTTCTATGAACCTGGACTATATTGTCCTCAAGTTTTACTTCCAGATAATCGGTGTCAAAAGGAACTTCCAAGTTGCCTTTGGCCCCTTTTACTACCACCTCTCCTGCATTGACGGTAATTTCCACTCCCTGAGGTACGGGAATCGGCACAATTCCTACACGTGACACAGTAAATCTCCTAAGTTACCAAATATTGCAGAGGACTTCGCCACCAACGCCAGCCCTACGAGCCTCGCGGTCGGTCATCACTCCTCTGGAAGTGGAAATAATTGCGATACCAAGGCCGCGCAAGACCCTGGGAATCTCTCCCTTAGCGGCATATTGTCTCAAACCTGGTGTGCTTATACGCTTTAGACCCTTAATGAGTGGAGCATTATTGTCATCGTATCGCAAGAAAAGGCGCAGCACACCCTGCTTGTCGTCTTCTATATAGGCGAAATTGTCGATGAAACGCGCCTCGGCCAACACGCGTGCAATTTCCCGTTTTAATTTGGAAGAAGGGACATCCACTCTGGGATGCCTGGCGTGGCAGGCGTTGCGCACTCGAGTCAGCATGTCGGCGATGGGATCAGTCATACTCATAGTTGATTCACTCCCTACCAGCTTGCTTTGGTGACGCCGGGGATCTCGCCGCGCAACGCTAATTCCCTGAAACAAATCCGGCAAATACCAAATTTTTTGTAAACGGCGCGCGGCCTGCCGCAACGTTGACAACGAGTATACTGGCGCACCTTAAACTTGGGTTTGCGCGCGGCCTTAATTATCAAACACTTCTTGGGCATTCTCTTCTCCGCTCAATTGCTGAAAGGCATACCGAACAGCCGCAATAACGCTTGGGCTTCCTCATCGGTATTGGACGAGGTTACAATAGCTATATCGAGACCGCGAATTTGGTCAATTTTATCGTAATCTATTTCGGGAAAAATGAGCTGCTCCTGAATCCCCAAATTGTAATTGCCGCGGCCATCAAAACTGCGAGAGGATACACCACGGAAATCGCGCACCTGAGGTAGGGAAAACGTAACAAGACGATCGAGAAACTCGTACATGCGGTCCCCGCGCAGGGTGACCATGCAGCCAACTGGAATTCCCTGACGTAATTTAAAATTGGAGATGGCTTTTTTAGAACGACGCACTGCCGGTTTTTGGCCGGTAATTGCCGTCAGATCGGCAATAGCGTTGTCCAAAACCTTGGCATCCTGGACGGCTTCGCCGACACCCATATTGACGACAATTTTCTCTATTTGAGGAACCTGCATGACGTTGCCGTAACTAAATTGCTCAATCATGGCGGTCACAATTTCCGATTTGTATAAATCTTTTAGTCTGCTATCCATGGCTCCGCTCTAATTTTGCCACTTAAGAATCGATCATTTCTCCGCTGCGCACGGAAACTCTTACGTGTTTGCCATCGTCAAGTTGTTTCTTGGCGATGCGCGTAGGCTGGTCTGTATTGGGACAAACTAACATGACATTAGATGCGTGAATGGGGGCCTCGCGTTCGACTATGCCTCCCTGGGGATCTCTGGAAGTAGGGCGGGTATGGCGTTTCATCATGCGCACCCCTTCCACCAAGACGCGGTCTTTTTCACGCAAGACGCTTAGTACGCGCCCTCTCTTACCTTTCTCATTACCACTAATCACTTCGACGATATCACCGCTTCGTATATCCATTGTAGACTCTTTTGCCTAAACGACTTCGGGAGCTAATGAAATGATGCGCATGAACTGCTTATCGCGCAGTTCGCGCGCTACCGGACCAAAAATGCGCGTGCCTTGAGGTTCATTCTCGTCGTTGAGCAAGACAGCAGCATTCTCGTCAAAGCGAATATAGGAACCATCGGGGCGTCGATATTCCTTTTTTGTGCGCACGACAACCGCGCGGGCAACTTGCCCCTCTTTAATGGGTCCGTTGGGTACGACATCGTGAAGGGCGATGACAATGAGATCGCCCACCGAGGCATAGCGCTTACCCGACCCGCCCAGAACGCGTATGCACTTACCGCGACGTGCGCCGGCATTATCTGCCATAGTAACTATTGTGTACTCTTGAATCATGATAAATCAGTCGCTGCTCTTTTCTATGATGGCCACGAGACGCCAGCGCTTTGTTTTACTCAACGGCCGGCACTCCTGGATACGTACCACGTCGCCAATCTTCGACTCTTCCCCTTCGTCATGGGCTACCATTTTGGTGGTGCGCTGTAAAACGCGTCCATATAAGGGGTGAAGTAGACGCTGTTCGACTGCGACAACGCGAGTTTTGGAGTTGCGATCACGAATCACCCTGCCCTCGACAGTGCGACGACCTCTTTTCAGTTTTTCCTGCATTTCTTACTTTTCTCCGCCGGCCAAGGTATTGATTCCCAACTCGTTCTCTCGCAGCACGGTGTGGATACAGGCAATGTCCCGACGCACTTGACGCAATCGTATGGGATTAGTCAAATGTCCGGAAACGGCCTGAAATCTCAAGTTAAATTTTTCTTCCAGCAATTCCTCAAGTTGGGCCTGTATGTCATCTATATTCATTTCGCGCAATTCACTTGCTTTCATTGCTATCCTACACGCTCCACAAATTTAGTCTTAATGGGCAATTTATGACCGGCGCGACGAAAAGCTTCCTTTGCCATTTCCTCTGACACGCCCGCCAATTCGAACATGACGCGCCCTGGCTTGACAACGGCTACCCATCCCTCAGGCGCTCCCTTGCCTTTACCCATACGCGTCTCAGCCGGTTTATTGGTAATGGGTTTGTCGGGAAATATGCGTATCCAGAATTTTCCGCTGCGGCTAATCGAACGGCTCACAGCCACGCGGGCCGCTTCTATTTGACGACTAGTGATCCAACAGGGCTCCATAGCCTTGAGACCAAACTCTCCAAAGGAAACTTTATCCCCTCCCTTGGTATGACCACGCATGCGACCACGCGATTGCTTCCTCCACTTTACTTTTTTGGGCATCAACATAGTACGGAACCTCAGTCGTTATATTTGCGCCGGCTGACCTGCGCTATCCTCTTCTTCCATGACTTCACCGTGGCAGATCCACACTTTTACACCTACCGTTCCAGATATGGTGTACGCCGTAGCCATGGCGTAGTCAATGTCGGCACGCAGCGTGTGCAACGGCACCCTGCCAGCGGGTTCGGAGCGCTCCCGGCGGCCCATTTCGGAACCGCCAATGCGGCCCCCGCACACGATCCTTATGCCTTCGGCCCCCATGCGCATTGCCGAAGCAATGGATTTTTTCATCGCCCGCCGAAAAGATACGCGGCCTTCTAATTGGCGGGCCAGATTATCGGCAACCAATTGGGCATCAAGTTCGGGCTTTTTGACTTCTTGGATATTTAGCGATACATCCTTGCCGGTCAATTGCTTGAGTTCATCACGCAATTTGTCCACTTCGGCACCGCGGCGACCAATTGCTATACCCGGACGCATGGTGAAGACCTCAACAGTCACGCGCTTGGGCTGTCTTTCAATATTAATGCGAGAAACCCCGGCGCGCTGCAGGCGCTGAGACACGTAGCCTCGCAGCATCGTATCTTCTTTGAGCAACTCGGAGAAATCCTTCTCAGCGAACCAATTGGAACGCCAACCTTTAATAACGCCCAGACGAAAGCCGTATGGATGTGTTTTTTGTCCCAAAAAAGCCCCCTTAATTGAGCTGATCACTAACGATAATGGTGAGGTGACTGTGGCGCTTGCGAATGCGATCAGAGGCGCCCCGAGCCCGTGGACGAATTCGCTTCAGGTCACGGCCTTCGTCGGCAAAAACAGTGCGTACGTATAATTCCTCCGCGTCAATCGGATTCTCCTCGTCCTGATTAACGGCATTGGCAATGGCAGAACGCAGCGTCTTTTCAACGACTTTAGCCACTGGACGAGAAGAAAAACGCAATAAATTTAACGCCTCTTCTACGGGTTTGCCGCGAATTAAATCTATTAGCTGCCGCACCTTAGTCGCCGGCACACCGATTTGTCTTGCAACTGCTATAGCTTCCATTACTGTAACCGTATTCCTAACGAACGCCGCTGGCGCGTTCGGTCAATTTACCACCGTGACCACGAAATGTTCGAGTTGGGGCGAATTCACCTAACTTATGTCCTACCATATTTTCAGCGATGAACACAGGAATAAACTTATTTCCGTTGTGAACAGCCAAAGTGTGTCCGACAAATTCGGGAGTAATCGTCGAACGCCGCGACCAGGTTTTTATAACCTTTTTATCTCCAACGCGGTTGGCCTCTTCAATTTTCTTGAGCAAATGGTCGTCAATGAAAGGCCCTTTTTTAATTGATCTCGGCATAAATTAATAACACTCCTCACTACTTCTCATTGCGTCGGCGGATAATCCATTTATTGGACTGGTTTTTTCGCTTGCGAGTCTTATAGCCTTTGGTAGGCTTGCCCCAAGGCGTTACGGGATGGCGACCACCCGAAGACTTGCCTTCGCCCCCACCGTGGGGATGATCTACCGGATTCATGACCACGCCGCGCACTTTGGGACGACGCCCCAACCAACGCGACCTGCCAGCCTTGCCCACTACGACGTTGGCGTGTTCGAGATTTCCCACCTGTCCGATAGTGGCGTAGCAACTTTCTAGAACTTCGCGTTGCTCCCCCGAAGGCAGGCGCAATTGGGCGCGTCCATCAGAACGACCCAACAGTTGAACCTCTGCCCCCGCACTGCGCGCTAACTGTCCACCCTGCCCAGGTTGTAACTCGACATTGTGGACCATAGTACCTAGCGGCATATTCGCCAGGGGCAACGCATTTCCCACTCTGATGGGGGCGTCGGGACCTGCCGACACAGCATCGCCAACTTCAAGGCCGTGCGGCGCCAAGATATAGCGTTTCTCTCCATCCAAATAAGTAATCAAAGCGATAAAGGCAGAGCGATTGGGATCGTATTCTTTGGTGGAAACCTTACCGGGCACACCAATTTTATTTCGTTTAAAATCGATGACCCGATATCTCCTCTTGTGTCCGCCCCCGCGCCGCCGCATGGTAATGCGGCCCCGATTGTTACGCCCACCCGATTTAGAAAGCGGAGCAATAAGCGACTTTTCCGGACTTTTTCTAGTTAGCCCCTCAAAGGAATTAACTGTTTTGTATCGAAGCGTAGGGGTGGTTGGACGAAATGTCTTGACGGGCATGATTTTATCTATATTCCTTAGCCACGGCAGTTAGACCGTTTCCAAAGCTTCTATAGTCTCGCCCTGCCGCAGCGTGACATAGGCTTTTTTCCAACCGGCACGCCGCCCCTGAAACATGCCTTGTCGGCGCGGCTTGCTCGGTACTGATACGGTGCGCACAGTTTTTACCTTAACCTCAAATAAGGCCTCAATAGCCTGGCGAATCTGGATTTTATTTGCCCGCGAATCAACCTTAAAAGTATACGTATTGCCTTCGCGCAAAAACGTGGTCTTTTCGGTGAGAATGGGCTTTTCAATTAACTTGCGATGCAAATTCACAGTTGTCCGTCTCCTTTATTCGCCCTGTTCGCCGTGTATTGTAACCAGTTTATCCAAGGCCTGACGGGTGAAGACCACTACATCTGCCGCCACTACTTCGTAGGTGCTCAAAATTGCTGCCGGTGTCATGGCAACGCCAGGTAGATTGCGACAGGATTTGAACAGAATAGGAGCGCTTTCAGGAGTAACAACTAACACTTTCTGGCCAGCCAAACCGCAAGCGGATATAATGCCTGCAAAAGATTTGGTACTGGGCTGGGGAAATTCAAAATCGTCAATAATCACGATCTGGCCATTGGCGCCCTTACTAGTCAGGGCAGAGCGGAAAGCCTGTCGTTTTAGCCCTTTGGGCAATTTGCTATAATACGAACGGGGTTTAGGTCCAAAAGCGACTCCACCACCGCGCACCAGAGGCGAACGCAGCGAACCTCGACGCGCCATACCCGTGCCCTTTTGCCGGTGATGTTTCTTGCTCGTACGCCTGATTTCGGAACGCGTCTTGGTGGAGGCATTCCCCTGGCGTTGATTTGCCTCGTAAGTTACTACCGCTCGATACAGGGCGTATTCGACAATCTTGGCATCGAATAAATGGGTGGGCAACTCCACCGATCCTGCCGCCTCTCCAGCCGTATTAAGAACTTCTACTTGTGCCCCCATCACTTCAATGCCTTCCTGATCAAACTTTGATGTCTATCCCGATGCCAGCCGGCAGGTCGAGCTTCATGAGCGCATCTACCGTCTGCGGAGTCGAATCGTAAATATCAATGAGCCGTTTGTGAACCCTAGTTTCAAACTGTTCGCGCGATTTCTTATCGACGTGAGGAGACCGCAACACCGTGTAAATGGTGCGAGAAGTGGGCAGAGGAACAGGACCCGCTATGCGCGCCCCGCTCCGCCTCACAGTCTGTACTATTTCGTCTACTGATCTATCCAACGCCAGATGGTCATATGCCTTCAAGCGGATGCGTATTCTATCTACAGCCAATGGTGGCCTCCTCGCAAGCCTTTTTTTAGTCGGACACGCCGGTGACAATGCCCGAGCCAATCGTGCGCCCGCCCTCGCGAATGGCGAATTTCAACGTTTGCTCAATGGCGATGGGCTGGTGCAATTCTACTTCCATGTTGACGTTGTCGCCGGGCATGACCATCTCGGTGCCCTCGGGCAGGGTGATCGATCCGGTGACGTCAGTGGTGCGGAAGTAAAACTGCGGACGATAGCCAGTAAAGAAGGGTTTTTCTCGGCCGCCCTCCTTGGTCGTCAACACGTAAACTTCGGCATTAAACTTCTGGTGAGGCGTAATGCTACCGGGCTGCGACAGCACCATGCCGCGGGTCAGATCTTGCTTTTCAACGCCGCGCAGGAGAATCCCCACGTTATCGCCGGCCTCACCTTCGTCGAGTTCCTTGCGGAACATTTCGACGCCGGTGCACACGGTCTTGCGCGTTTCTCTAATGCCAACGATTTCGACATCTTCGCCCACCCGAACTTTGCCGCGCTCGACTCGACCGGTGCCCACAGTGCCACGACCGGTAATAGTGAAAACGTCTTCGACCGGCATGAGGAAGGGCTGATCCACCGGCCGTTCTGGCAGAGGGATGGTCTCGTCGACGGCGTCCATGAGCTGCTGGATGGATTGGTGGCCTATCTCGCCCTCATCTCCTTCCACGGATTTGAGCGCCGAACCGGGAATCACAGGAATCTCGTCGCCATCGAAGCCGTACTCGGAGAGCAATTCGCGAGTCTCTAACTCAACCAGTTCGAGCAATTCCTCATCATCGACCATGTCTACTTTATTGAGGTATACAACGATCTGCGGTACGTTGACCTGGCGAGCCAGCAAGATGTGCTCGCGCGTCTGGATCATAGGGCCGTCGGCGGCGCTGACCACTAAAATAGCGCCATCCATCTGGGCCGCACCGGTGATCATGTTCTTGATGTAGTCGGCGTGACCGGGACAGTCGACATGGGCATAGTGGCGGGTCTCCGTTTCGTATTCCTGGTGCGATACGTTGATCGTTACGCCGCGAGCTTTCTCTTCGGGCGCATTATCGATGTCGTCTACCGACTTTTCTTCGGCCAAGCCCTTAGAAGAAAGATAAAGCGTAATCGCTGCCGTCAGCGTCGTTTTGCCGTGGTCGACATGTCCGATGGTGCCGATATTGACGTGAGGTTTATTTCGTTCAAATTTCTCCTTAGCCATTTGCTAGTTTCTCTCCTTTATTTACGGCTCAGCCCTCGTGTCCGCGGACTTTAGCTACTATTTCTTCTCTAACCTGTTCGGGCACTTCGCGAAATTTGGAAAACTGCATAGTAAATACGCCCCGGCCCTGGGTTAAAGACCTGAGGCGCGTAGCATAACCGAATGTCTCGCTAAGGGGGATGACGGCACTCACCACTTGAGCATCGGACCGAGCATTAACACCGGCCACCTCCCCGCGGTGGGAATTTAAATCGCCGATCACATCTCCCATATATTGCTCGGGGATTACCACCTCGAGTTCCATGATGGGTTCCGTCAGGTAGGGTTTGGCTTTTTGCGTTCCATCTTTAAAAGCCATGGAACCAGCAACTTTAAAGGCCATCTCAGATGAATCTACTTCGTGATAAGAGCCATCCACCAATGTCACTCTAATATCTTCAATAGGATAGCCGGCCACCGGTCCAGAAAACATAGCCTCCTGAATACCTTCGCGCACCGGATTTATGTACTCTCGAGGAATATTACCGCCGACAACCTTCGACTCGAACACCAGACCAGTGCCGGGCTCTCCCGGCTCGATTTCGATTTCGACATGACCAAATTGACCGCGACCACCCGTCTGGCGCACAAAACGACCTGTGGCTTGCACTGCCGTGCGAATGCCTTCTTTGTAGGCGACTTGCGGGCGGCCCACATTGGCTTCAACCTGGAACTCGCGGAACAAGCGATCAAGCAAAATCTCCAGGTGCAATTCACCCATGCCCGACATGATCGTCTGCCCCGTTTCGGGATCGAGTTTCACTTTGAAAGTAGGATCTTCTTCGCTGAGTTTTTGCAGGGCTATATGGAGTTGTTCCTGATCGGCGCGAGTCTTGGGTTCAATGGCAACGTGGACCACAGGTTCGGCAAAATCGATTTTCTCAAGGAGGATCGGCTGGGCCTCATCGCACAGAGTATCCCCAGTAGTCGTATCCTTCAAACCGACGACGGCAATGATATCGCCGGCGTGTACCGCCTTGCGTTCTGTGCGATCATTGGCGTGCATTTCCAACAGACGAGAAACGCGTTCGCGTTTTTCCGTAGTTACGTTATAAACATAAGAACCAGCCTCTAATGTGCCCGAATAAACCCGCATGAAACTCAAGCGCCCCACAAAGGGATCGGTCATAATCTTGAATGCCAGCGCCGCGAATGGCTCGCTGGGTTCGGCACGGCGAATGGCAACCTCATCGGAATTGGGCAGTACGCCTTCAACCTGCTCGATGTCGAGCGGAGAGGGCAAAAATGCCACTACGGCATCAAGCAGACGCTGCACGCCTTTATAGCGAAAAGCACTGCCACAGGTAACGGGAACAGCTTTTAAAGCGATGGTGGCTTGACGAAGCGCAGCTATGATCTCGGGCGAATCGATCTCCTCACCTTCGAGAAATTTTTCTAGCAAGTGATCGTCGAAATCGGCTACGGCTTCGAGCATTTTTTCGCGATACTCAAGCGCATTGTCGAGCAGATCTTCGGGAATTTCGCCTTCGAAAAATTGTATGCCCTGAGAACCTTCTTCGTAGGTGATGGCCCTCATCTCAATCAGGTCGATCAACCCCGTAAAGGTTTCTCCCGTGCCGATAGGCAATTGGATTGGTACAAAATTGCTCCTCAGCCGCTCCTCCAACATATTGAGCACGTTATAAAAATCGGCGCCGTTGCGATCCATCTTATTGACGAACGCAATGCGTGGAACCTCGTAGCGATCCGCCTGGCGCCAGACCGTTTCCGACTGGGGTTCGACGCCGCCGACAGCACAAAAAACGCCGATGGCGCCGTCGAGTACGCGCAGGGAGCGCTCCACTTCGGCGGTAAAATCTACGTGGCCAGGCGTATCTATAATGTTTATGCGGTGATTGTTCCACTCGCATGCCGTGGCGGCAGAGGTAATGGTAATGCCCCGTTCGCGTTCCTGGTCCATCCAATCCATGGTCGCCGTGCCTTCGTGCACTTCGCCCATGCGATGCAATCTACCCGTATAGTAGAGGATGCGCTCGGTAGTGGTGGTCTTGCCCGCGTCTATGTGGGCGGCAATACCAATATTTCTCGTATCTTCCAGATTCAATGTGCTTGCCATTTTATAAATAGCGGTCTTTAAATTCAGAATCGATAATGGGCAAAGGCTTTGTTGGCCTCTGCCATACGATGGGCGTCTTCCTTATTCCTTACCGCCCCGCCCTCGCCATTTGCGGCGGAGATGAATTCATTGGCCAATTTTTCGGCCATAGTGCGATCGGATCGGGTTCGCGCGTACTGAATGAGCCAGCGTATTGACCGGGCAGTGCGCTCGTCGGAACGCACTTCTATGGGCACCTGATATGTAGATCCACCTACTCGCCGCGAACGAACCATGACGAGGGGTTTGGCGTTTTCAACTGCTTTTTGGAATACTTCGACGCAGTCTTCGCCGGAGCGATCGTTTACCAAATCCAAGGCATCGTAGAAAATGCGCTCGGCGACGCTGCGCTTGCCCTTCTTCATCAAGGAGTTGATGAAGCGAGAAATCAGCACATTATTAAACTTGGGGTCTGGTAATAACTGTCTTTTTATGGCTTTTTTACGACGCGACATCTATCCCTATCTCGCTTTAATTTATTCCGGTCGTCTGGCGCCGTATTTAGAGCGCCCTTGGCGGCGTTCGGCTACACTACTGGCATCCAAAACACCCCGAATGATGTGGTAGCGCACACCGGGACAATCTTTAACGCGCCCTCCGCGCACCAACACAATAGAGTGCTCCTGGAGATTATTGCCCTCTCCGGGGATATAAGCCGTAACTTCGGTTCCGGTAGTCAGGCGCACACGCGCCATCTTGCGCAGGGCAGAATTGGGTTTCTTGGGCGTGGAAGTGTACACGCGCGTGCAGACTCCCCGGCGCTGAGGACATTTTTCCAAAGCTGGGGCGTCCTTTTTCTTTTCTACCTTTTTGCGGCCTTTGCGGACGAGTTGGCTAATGGTCGGCAAGGGTTAATATCTCCTCTTCAACGCGGTAAACAATAGCTTTATAATGTAGTGACAGTACCTTTTACTGTCAATAGCTCAGAGCTAGCTTTATACAACGGTTTCGGTCTCGGAACCTACACCTTTAAGCGCCGCCAGATTATCGCCATTTTCGCCGTTGCTACCGGCTTCTAAATCGTCGAAAGTGGCGGTGTTGTAATGCCCTGTCCCCGTGCCAGCGGGAATGAGGCGGCCGATGATGACATTCTCTTTAAGCCCGCGCAAACGGTCAATTTTGCCCTGCACAGCAGCCTCGGTCAAAACCCGCGTGGTCTCTTGGAAAGAAGCAGCCGAAATAAAGCTATCGGTGCGCAAGGAGGCCCGCGTGATGCCCAGCAATATCGGCTGGCAGGTGGCGGGATCACCCCCCTCGGAGAGCACTTTCTCGTTCTCTTTATTAAAACGGACTTTATCAACTTCCTCACCTTCGAGGAAGTTGGTATCTCCCGGATCGATGATGCGCACTTTTTGCAACATCTGCCGCACGATGACTTCTACATGCTTGTCGTTGATTTCCACAGCTTGCAAACGGTAGACATCCTGAATTTCATTCACCAGGTATTCCTGCACCTTGTGCACACCCTGAACCCGCAAAATATCCTGTGGAATGATCGACCCTTCGGAAAGTCGCTCGCCAGCGACAACGTGATCGCCTTCCTGGACCCGCAGGTGTTTGCCATAAGGCACCAAGTATTTGCGTTCTTCCTCGTCTTCAGAAGTAACGATCAACTCGCGATTGCCGCGCACTAACCCCCCCAAGCGCACAACGCCATCAATCTCGGATATTACCGCCGGCTCTTTGGGACGCCGGGCTTCAAAAAGCTCCGCCACGCGCGGCAAACCACCGGTGATGTCGCGCGTTTTGGTGCGCTCGCGCGGGATCTTGACCAAAACCTGTCCCGGCTCTATCTCGGCGCCATCGGCGACCAAAAGCCGCGCCCCCACCGGAATGATATAAGAACGAGTCGCCTTGTCCTTGCCGATGATTTCGATTTGCGGACTCAGGCTGCGGTCGCGCTGCTCGACGATACCCCGGGCCGACATACCGGTTGCCTCGTCAAACTCCTCGCGCATGGTCACCCCTTCGATGATATCGGTAAAGGCGACAGTGCCGGAGCGATCTGAAATGATGACATTGTTGTAGGGATCCCATTCGAAGAGAACGTTGGAATCTTCCACCTGTTGGCCGTCTTCCACACGCAGTATAGCGCCGTAAGGCACGTCGAATCCACTGCGCGCCCGATTTTGTTCATCTAGCAACTCAATTCTGCCGTTGCGACCAATGACGGTCGATCCCAAATCGGGATTGTCAACTGTAGTTATATTAACAAAGTTGATGCGCCCTTCGCGCCGGGCTAAAATTTGCGACTGTTCGGCGATGCGGCTGGCGGTGCCGCCAATGTGGAAAGTGCGCAGAGTCAATTGAGTTCCTGGCTCGCCAATGCTCTGGGCCGCAATAACGCCGGTGGCCTCGCCGATATTTACCGGTTTACCGGTTGCCAAATTGCGACCGTAACATTTGACACATACGCCGCGCTCTGTTTCGCAGGTGAGCACCGAACGAATGCGCACATCTTCGAGACCAGCCTGAGCTATGCGCTCGGCATCGGCTTCTTCGATCAACGTATCGGCTTCAACCACAACATTGCCATCGGCGTCAATTGCGTCATCAACTAGGACACGCCCAACAATGCGGTCGGTGAGCGGTTCGATTACTTCCTCGCCATCTTTGAGGGCGCCAATCCAGATGCCCTGAGCCGTATTGCAATCATCTTCGGTGATAACCACGTCCTGGGCTACATCGACCATGCGCCGGGTCAAATAACCCGCCTCAGCCGTCTTTAGGGCCGTGTCGGCAAGCCCCTTACGCGCCCCGTGTGTCGAAATAAAGTATTCGAGCACGGACAAACCTTCTTTGAAAGAGGCAATGATCGGCGTCTCGATAATTTCGCCAATAGCACCGGTGAGCTTTTTTTGCGGTTTGTTCATCAACCCGCGCATGCCGCCCAACTGTTTGATCTGGTCTTCGCTACCGCGGGCATTGGAGTCTTTCATCATATAAATGGAATTGAAACCCTCTTCGGACTTCTCCAGAGCCGTTTGCACCGCGCGCGATACCGCCGCAGTGGCGTGCGTCCATATATCGATGACTTTATTGTAGCGCTCACCGTCTGTAATAATGCCATTGGCGTACTGGTTGCGTACCTTGTCGACCTCGGTGAGGGCCTCGTCTATGATCTCCTCCTTCTCCTTGGGCACTACAACGTCATCGACGGCGATCGAAACACCTGCTACAGTAGCGTAGTGGTACCCTACTTTCTTGAGTTGATCGACAAATTCTGCTGTGCGGCGATTGCCTAACAAGCGGTGCACTTCGGCGGTGATGCGCCGGATATCGCCGCGATCGATTCCCTGGTTAACAAAATCGATACCGGGCGGCAGGACTTCATTAAAAATCAAACGGCCCGCCGTAGTTTCATATATCTCGCCATCTATGCGCACTTTGACCGGCTGATGCAACGTAATATGCCCCGATTCATAGGCCATTAGCGCTTCGTTGGCATTGGCGAAACTCCGTTCAACTTTATCGGCCTGGTTGAAATTAACCTTGGTAAGGAAATAACACCCCAGTACGATATCCTGGGGGTTCTCCATAAGAACGGGCTCACCATTAGCTGGCTTGAGAATGTTATTAGAAGCCAACATGAGTAGGCGCGCCTCGATTTGTGCCTCAAAGGACAGCGGTACATGAACAGCCATCTGATCGCCGTCGAAATCGGCATTAAAGGCAGCGCAAACCAGAGGATGTAGACGAATGGCCTTGCCCTCTACTAGGATAGGTTGGAAAGCCTGAATGCCCAAGCGATGCAGCGTTGGGGCACGGTTGAGCATGACGCAGTGATCCTGGATGATCTCTTCGAGGATATCCCAAACCTCGGGCCTTTCGCGTTCGACCAGTTTCTTGGCACTCTTGACAGTTTGCACCAAACCCTTCTCTTCGAGTTTTTTTATTACAAAGGGTTTAAAAAGCTCAAGTGCCATACTCTTTGGCAAACCACACTGATGCAGGCGCAGTTCTGGCCCCACGACAATCACCGAGCGCCCCGAATAATCGACGCGTTTGCCCAACAAATTCTGGCGAAACCTTCCCTGTTTGCCCTTTAATAAATCGCTGAGCGATTTGAGTGAGCGATTGCCGTCGCCGCGCACAGCGCGCGAGCGGCGACCGTTATCGAAAAGTGCATCTACGGCCTCCTGCAACATGCGTTTTTCGTTGCGCAAAATAACTTCGGGCGCTTTGATACTAATTAGCTTTTTGAGACGATTATTGCGGTTAATGACGCGACGATATAGATCGTTGAGGTCGGAAGTGGCAAACCTGCCACCCTCCAACGGTACCAAAGGACGCAAGTCGGGCGGAATGACTGGAATATTTTCCAAAATCATCCACTCCGGACGGTTGCCCGATTGCCTAAATGCTTCGACAACTTTGAGCCGTTTGAGAGCCTCCTGTTTGCGTTGAATAGAGGTTTCGATACGCACCTGGGTGCGCAATTCGGCTGAGAGTTCTTCTATATCAATCGCAGCTAAAAGCCGCTGAACCGCCGGCGCCCCCATGCCGACCTCAGGCTCCACTCCCTGCTCCAATAATTCGATGTATTCGTCTTCGGTAAGCAGAGAGTAGGGCTCTACCGGAGCCTCTTTGGGATCTATAACGATGTAGGACTCGTAATAGAGTATGCGTTCCAGATTGCGCATGGATACATCGAGCAAAGCCCCAATGCGGGAAGGCAGGGACTTGAAGTACCAGATGTGTGAAACCGGCACGGCAAGTTCGATATGGCCCAAACGCTCGCGGCGCACCTTGGCCTGGGTCACTTCTACACCGCAGCGATCGCACACTACGCCGCGATAGCGAATGCCCTTGTATTTGCCGCAATGGCAGGTCCAGTCCTTAACCGGACCAAAGGTGCGCTCGCAGAACAAACCATCGCGCTCGGGCTTGAAGGAGCGATAGTTAATCGTCTCGGGTTTGGTCACTTCGCCGTGAGACCAAGTGCGGATGGTATCGGGCGAGGCGAGTTGGATGCGAATTGAGTCGAAATCCGTCGGTTTTTTTGAAGCGTCCATAGTATTTAGCACTGCAACACCCCTTTTGCTTGAGCCCTGAGGCTAATGGCTACTCAATAACTCTCTGTTACTGTGCCTTTTTCGAGAATGATATCCAGGCAGAGACTCTGCAATTCTTTGACCAATACATTGAAAGATTCGGGCACCCCCGGGTCGGGTGGGTTTTCGCCCTTAACGATGGCTTCGTATACCCGGGAACGCCCCGCTACATCGTCTGATTTAACCGTGAGCATTTCCTGCAGGGTATATGCAGACCCATAAGCTTCTAGGGCCCACACTTCCATTTCGCCAAAACGCTGACCACCAAATTGGGCCTTGCCGCCCAAGGGTTGCTGGGTAACCAGCGAGTAGGGACCAATGGAACGGGCGTGGATCTTGTCGGAAACCAAGTGGGAAAGTTTCAACATATATATGTACCCCACAGTCACGCGTTTCTCGAGTTTTTCCCCGCTGCGACCGTCGTAGAGCACGGTCTTACCATCGGTCTCTACCCCCCCCTCTTCGAGTAGTGTCTTGACCTCTTCGAGAGCAGCGCCGTCGAAAACGGGCGTGGCCACATGTAATCCTAACGCGTCGGCGGCCATTCCCAAGTGAGTTTCGAAAATTTGCCCTAAATTCATGCGCGAAGGCACGCCCAAAGGATTTAGTACGATCTCAACGGGCTCTCCATCTTCGTTATAGGGCATATCCTCTTCGGGAACAATGGCGGCGACAACCCCTTTATTGCCGTGCCGCCCGGCCATTTTGTCCCCTACTGCCAATTTGCGTTTCTTCGCAACATAGACCTTCACTAATTGAACAATACCAGGGGGCAATTCGTCGCCGCGCATCAGGCGTTCGGCCTGGCGCTCGGCCTGCTCTTCGGTCAGTTGGATTTGTTCTTCGGCATAGTGCAACAATTCCTCAATCCGACCGTTAATCTTTTCGTCCTCCGTCCACTTATCTTCCGGTGCAACCGAGGCGATATCAACGCGCTCCAGCAAACGATCTGTCACTTGGGTACCTTCGCGCACCATAACGCTGTCGTCTTCTTTGCTGCGTAAGCGCCCTATTTTTATGTCTCCGAGCAAAGCAACCAACTGACGATTGCGTTCCTGCCGCAATTCCTCGACCTTTTCCTCTGCTTCCTTTTGCAAGGTCGCGAGCTCACTTTTTTCCTTTTTACGGGAAGATTCGCTGCGCTCTTTGCGGGAAAAAATCTTGCGACCAATGACCACCCCTTCCATCCCGGGTGGCGCTTTGAGAGAAGCATCGCGCACATCGCCTGCCTTTTCGCCGAAAATGGCGCGCAATAAGCGTTCTTCGGGCGAGAGTTCGGTCTCACCCTTTGGCGTTACTTTGCCGACCAGGATATCGCCGGGCCCCACCTCGGCACCAATGCGGACAATGCCCTCATCATCTAGGTTGCGCACGGCAGTCTCACTGACATTTGGAATTTCGCGCGTAATCTCTTCCTGACCACGCTTGGTGTCGCGCACCTGTAACTCGAATTCCTCAATGTGAACCGAAGTAAAAACGTCGCGCTTGAGTAAACCTTCGCTAATAACTATAGCATCCTCAAAGTTGTAACCATTCCACGGCATGAAAGCAACCCTGACGTTCATGCCCAACGCCAGGTCGCCCCGCTCGGTGGCCGGACCATCTGCTAACACTTGGCCTTTGGTTACTTTGTCGCCCGCCTTTACCAAAGGACGCTGGTTAATACAGCAATCTTGGTTGGAACGACTAAACTTGACTAATTTGTATTCATCTTCTTCGGCTGTGTCGAGAGGGGACAAGGGAGTACTGTGTTTCTTATCGCGGCGCACTACAATGCGGTCCGCCTCAATACTGATCACCTCGCCCGGATTGCGTGCCAACACCAAAGCACCTGAATCGCTGGCGACCTTGCTTTCCATGCCTGTCCCCACCAGAGGAGCTGCCGGAAAAAGCAGCGGGACGGCCTGGCGTTGCATATTGGACCCCATCAAGGCCCGATTGGCGTCATCGTGCTCCAAGAATGGAATCAGGGCGGCCGCCGCGCTAACCAATTGCTTGGGCGAAACATCCATATATTGAATTTCGTCCGGCGCCACCATCGGATAATCATCGCGCTGGCGTGCCTTGACCAAATTATGAAGAAATTTGCCCTGATCATCTATGGGCGCATTGGCTTGGGCGATGGTGTACCTGTCCTCATCGCCAGCAGTGAGGTATTCGATATCGGCAGTTACGCGGCCATCTACAACCTTGCGGTAAGGCGTTTCGAGAAAACCAAATGCATTGACCCTGGCATAGGTACTGAGCGAGGATATTAGCCCAATATTGGGTCCTTCGGGCGTCTCAATCGGACAAATTCGGCCGTAGTGCGTATAATGCACATCGCGCACTTCAAAACCTGCCCGGTCTCGGCTCAAACCACCCGGCCCCAATGCGCTCAAGCGGCGTTTGTGGGTGAGTTCATCGAGCGGGTTGGTCTGTTGCATGAATTGCGAAAGCTGACTGCTGCCAAAAAATGCCTGTACAACAGTAGAAACGGTGCGTGCATTGACCAAGTCGTGTGGCGTGATTTGATCTTCGTCGCGCAACCCCATGCGCTCGCGAATGGTGCGGGCCATGCGCGTCAGGCCAATACTGAACTGATTGGCGAGCAGTTCGCCCACCAAACGCACCCGGCGATTGCCTAAATGATCGATATCATCTGTGTACCCCTGCCCAACGCGCAATTGCAATAAATAGCGAATGATGGAAGTAAAATCCTCAAGATGCAAAATCGTGCTCTCGAGAGGAATATCAAGTTCAAGACGGCGATTGATGCGATAGCGCCCCACATCTCCTAGGTTGTATCGCTTGGCATTAAAGAATAGGCGATCAAGCAAACCGCGCGCCGTTTCGATATTGGGGGGATCTCCGGGGCGCAGGAGGTTGTAAATACGCGTGAGGGCATCCTCTTCGTCCTCGCTGGGATCTTTCTTCAGCGTATTCTCCATCACCCCTGGATCGTTTTCGCCCGGCCCTTCGAGCACAGTTATTTTTTTAATTTTGGCCTTTTTTAGACCTTCGATATGCGCCGCAGTAATGGTCTCGTAGGTTTCTAACACTACCTCACCGGTCTCTGCATCGGCCACATCTTCGCCGCCGTATGTGCGGTCCACCAGTTCCTCGCTAACGGCTTCTTCCACATCGCCTCTAAAGAGGCTGAGAATTTCTCCACCTTTGGAAAAGCCCAACGCTCGCAACAAGAGCGTAACGGGCAATTTGCGCCGCCGGTCTATATGGACGTACATAATGTCGTTGATGTCCATGCTAAATTCGAGCCACGGCCCCTTATTGGGCAGAATGCGCGCAGAATAGAGTTCTTTGCCGTTGGGATGCAGCGTTTCGTCGAAAAATACGCCTGGTGAGCGGTGTAACTGACTGACGACCACGCGTTCGGCGCCATTGACGATGAAAGTTCCCTGCTCGGTCATCAACGGTAATTCACCCAAAAAGACCGACTGCTCAACGACATCCTTTACGGGCTTATCTGGGCTTTCTTTATCGCGCGCCACCAAGCGCAAGGTAGCGCGTAACGGCGCGGCGAAAGTCATGCCGCGTTCTCTGCATTCATCGACGTTGTAACGCGGATTGCCGATTGAATAATCGGAGTAGTCTAGAGTATAGATTCCATGCGTGTCGCTCACTGGAAAAATACTCTCGAAAACAAGGTGCAACCCCTTCCTCTGCCGCAGCGACGGAGGAGTTTCAAGTTGTAGGAAGGAGCGGTAGGAATCTATTTGGACAGAGAGTAAATTCGGCATTTCGACGATTTCAGAGATCTTGCCGAAGGATCTCCTTGCGATAGTAACGTTTTGTGCAACAGTTCCGTTCCCCTTCAAGGGCCTAACTCCTTTTTGTGGGTTCAAGGCAAAAGCTCATGGGCGCTTCTCGTAAACGCGAAACGCTTTCCATGAGCTTTCAAGGTAATCCACTGAGCAACGCAGGGCGTTAAAGACAGCTACAAACACATGCGTCCGGACAGTTAGCCCCTTACTTAATTTCCACAGTGGCGCCTGCTTCGGCCAAACGCCCTTGAATTTCTTCAGCCTCTTGTTTGGAAACTGCTTCTTTTACTGCCTTGGGCGCTTCATCGACCAGGGCTTTCGCCTCTTTGAGACCTAAACTGGTAATTTCGCGCACGACCTTGATTACCTGAATCTTCTTGTCGCCAGCAGAGGTTATAATGACATCAAATTCGGTCTGCTCTTCAGCAGCATCGCTTTCAGCCTCGCCGCCGCCGGCTGCTGCACCAGCCATCATAACAGGAGCAGCAGCAGAAACGCCAAACTTGTCTTCCAAGGCTTTTACCAATTCGGCCAATTCTAGGACGGTTAGGCCACCGATGGTCTCGATGATTTCGTTTACCTTAGGGCTAGTTTCTTCGCTCATTGCTCTACAACCTCCGTAGTGAGATAATTTGAGTTTTCAGTTATTCTTGCATTTTATCCGCTTTGGGCCTATTCAGCATTCTCCTCGCCCCCCCCGACCCCACCTTCTCTCTGCTGTTCCTCAATAGCCCCAATAACGCCAACTAAATTGCGCAACAAGCCGTTTAAAACACCGGCAAAACCGTAGAGTGGGCTCTGGACACTGCCCAACACTTTGGCAATTAGTTCCTCTCGTCCCGGTAGAGCGGCCAGAGCCTTAACCTGTTCTGGAGCCATTACCTGACCGTCCATATAGCCACTCTTAATGGCTAATTTGCCGCCATCATCGATAAATTTTTGCAAGATCTTAGCCGGTGCCAAAGGATCTTCCTGGCTGTAGGCAATAGCCGTTTGACCTGTAAAAAATTCGACGAAGTCGTTTAAACCTGCAGCTTCTGCGGCCCGTCTGGCAAGGCGATTTTTGACGACCTGATAGCCGATTTCCGCCTCGCGCAATTGATTGCGCAACTCGGTTACCGAAGCTACATCTATACCGGTAAAATCGGCGAGATAGACCGCCTTGGAGCCGCTCAACAATTCGGTAAGCTGTTCTACGGTTTCTATTTTTTCTGCGGTGGGCATTACCCTCTCCTAAGTCTATCGCTTATCTGCTATACGGCAACCTGGGCCGGATCGATGCGTATGCCGGGCCCCATTGTCGACGAAACAATCATCTTGCGCACAAATTGACCTTTGGAGGAGGCGGGTTTAGCGCGCATAATAGCTTCATTAAAAGCCCTGGCATTGTCGACTAAGGCCGACTCATCGAAAGACAATTTGCCAATAGGAGCCTGAGCGTTGTTGCCGGACTTACTATCGGCACGATATTCGACGCGGCCGGCCTTGGCATCTGTAACGGCTTGCGCAATATCCTGAGTGACAGTACCGGTCTTGGGGTTGGGCATCAAACCCCGAGGCCCCAATACGCGCCCCAACTTACCTACCTGTCCCATCATATCCGGCGAGGCAATGACCAAATCAAAATCTAGCCAGCCTTTTTGAATTTCTTCAACAACATCGGCGCCGCCAACTCGATCGGCACCGGCTTCTTGGGCGGCTTCGGCCAATTCCCCCTGTGTGATCACCAATACGCGTATCTCCTGGCCCGTACCGTGCGGCAACATTACCGTACCCCGCAATATTTGATCGGCCTGGCGACCGTCAATGCCCAAGTTCATGGATAGTTCGACGGTTTCGTTAAAGTTTCTCACGGGAAACGATTTGAGGCATTTGATGGCGTCTTCTAAAGGATAGATTTCACTGCGGTCATATCCCTCTACCGACTGTCTGTATTTTTTTGATCTGGCCATTGTTATTTACTCCTAACCTTCTACGGTGAGCCCCATACTGCGCGCCGTGCCCGCAATCATAGAAATAGCCGCATCAATGGAAGCGGCATTTAAATCGACACGTTTAAGTTCCGCAATTTCTTGGAGTTGAGCTCGGTTGACCCGCCCCACCTTTTCGCGATTGGGTTCTCCGGATCCTTTTTCTATTTTAGCGGCGCGCTTTAGCAAGACAGCGGCCGGGGGCGTCTTGGTGATGAATGTAAAACTGCGATCTGCATAGACTGTTATTACAGCGGGAATAATCAGTCCCTGCTTATCTTGGGTTAGCGCGTTAAATGCTTTGCAGAACTCCATTATATTGACGCCGTGCTGCCCCAAAGCCGGCCCCACCGGTGGCGAGGGATTGGCTTGCCCGGCCGGTATCTGCAATTTGATAGTTGACAAAATTTTCTTGGCCATAATATCCCAATCTCAATCCTCAATTATTTCTAGCCTCTTCGGCCGGCTCCACCTGCAGGACATCCAATTCTACAGTGGTACCGCGTCCAAAAATGCTCACCATAATTTTCAAACGGCGCTTCTCGGGCATGACCTCCTGAACCGTACCCACAAAATCTTTAAAAGCGCCATCATTGACTTTTACCTGATCACCCTCAACAAAGGGCACGTCTTCAACTTCCTGAGCGTTGCGCCGATCTATATGGCCGAGGATGTGATCAATTTCATCCTGACGCAACGGCTGTGGCTTGCGCGCAGGTCCCACAAAATTTGTCACGCCGGGAATATTGGTGACCAAATGCCAGGCATCTTTTGACATTTCCATTTCCACCAGGACATAGCTGGGCAAAAAGCGCCTCTTCGTCACCTTCTTCTTCCCTCCTCGCATCTCAACCACCTCTTCAGTGGGAACCACAACTTGAGCTATAGCCCCATCGGCCGAACCCGATTCAATGAGAGATTCGAGATAGGATTTTACTTTATTTTCGTGACCAGAATAGGTGTGCAACGCATACCACTGCTGTGCCATAAATCCAGGCCTAAGTCTAAGTAGGTGTTATGCCTCGTGGGCTCAGCGAGGAATCACAAGCCGAGGAACGTCCGCAAAATGAAAGATATAATCAGATCAAACAGGCCGATGAAAATCGCAAAAACAGCCGAGAAGATCAATACGACCTTAGTAGAACTGATAAGGTTTTCGCGCGTGGGCCAAGAAACCCGCGAAAATTCGCCGCGCACTTCACTTGTAAATGTGCTTATTTTTTCCCACATCCCCCGGTATAAATCCCTATAAATTAGCCAGACATCAATTGCCCGACGTGAATAGTGGCAGGCCTGGCAGGACTTGAACCTGCAACCCCTGGTTTTGGAGACCAGTGCTCTACCAATTGAGCTACACTCCTAAATTATAAGAAATATTCCCAACAGATATATAGCTTAG
>CAXGRO010000002.1:0-38720 GCA_964012055.1 uncultured bacterium | reverse complement strand
ACCCGAGGAAGAGGCTCCAGTGCGCGGTTTAGATATGGTCGCAGCTATACCCAAAAACTTAATGGTTGATTCGCGCGAGATACGCGAAGCTTTGCGCGAGCCCGTAGAACAAATCGTAGCAGGGGTTCGCAGGGCTTTGGAGTCGACTCCCCCCGAATTAGCAGCAGATATTCTTGATAGGGGAATGGTGCTATGCGGTGGTGGCAGCAAATTAAAAGGCCTAAAAGAGCGCCTTATTGAAGGAACGAGTTTGCCTACCTACTTAGATGCGGAAGATCCGCTGGCGGCGGTGGTGCGAGGCAATGCCAAAGTGTTGGAGGAGTTTGATCGTTACAAGAAAGTTTTATTCTAACGCACATTTTGGTCCATGCCTATTCACCGCAACTACCTTGTCTTAGTGGTCGTGCTGGCAATTGCCCTGTTTTTAAAGGGGTTGCCTATAGCTTATAAAGAAGCCATTGCCTCAAATAGTAAAGTCGGGATTCTTACAGCTGGACAATGGCTCTTTTCCAGAGTGATAAAATACGCCGAGAGCGAGGAGAAAAACCGCTTTTTAGTGCGACAGAATGTTGCATTGGCTCTGCTCAATATGCAATCGTTAGAAGCCCGACATGAGAACGAGCGCCTGCGGCAAATCCTAGCTTTTAACAGTGGTTCCAAGCCTCTCCAACTCATTGCGGCAGAGGTTGTTGGACGCGATCCAGATCCCTTATACGACACCATTCAAATTGATTGCGGACACAATCGCGATATTAAAAATGGTTGGCCTGTAGTAACTGTGGATGGTTTAGTTGGTCATGTTGCAAAAGTTGGTGACTTTGATTCGGAAGTTCGTTTGATTATGGATTCGCGGGTTAGTGCCGTGGTGCAGGAAACACGGGTCCACAGTGTTGTCTCCTGGGTTAAAGGGCCACTTTTTCGCCTGAGTTATGTAGACGCTAATAGTACAGTGCGCGTAGGGGATAGGGTGATAACATCGGGACTGGGGGGGCGTTTTCCTGAGGCAATAGTCATAGGCTATGTGACAGCAGTGCTAGAACCGGAAAATCAAACGTTGTTTAAGGAAGTTTTTATCGAATCGGAAGTCGATTTTTGGGGCATCGAGGAAGTCTTTGTAATTCGTCCCGTGGGGCAGTGATGTACATTGTCTGACTCTTGACATTTTTCTGGTCAATGGCTATTCTTAACTCCGTTGTCATAATTCATTTCACTAAATTAGTGGGAGGAGCAGCCTTGACAAAGGCTGATATTGTGCGGCAAATTGCCCAAGGCACTGGTCTTACAAAGACCGATACTGCTGCTATCGTAGATGGATTTATCGAATCGGTCATCAAAGCTATGGAAGATGGTGAGCACATCGAGATTCGTGGGTTTGGAACGTTTAAGGTTGTAACGCGAGCCCCACGCACTGGCCGCAACCCCCGCACGGGATCTGAAGTGAAAATTTCGAGTCGCCGTGCACCTGTGTTTAAACCGTCTAAAGAATTGAGAATTCGCGTCGAAGAAGACGATCATCCTGGAGAAAAGAAAGATGCCATGTGGCAGGAAGAGAAAGCGGCATAAAATCGCCACCCACAAACGCAAAAAACGCCTGCGTAAGAATCGTCACAAGAAGCGGGTGATCTAGGCGTTTGCCTTTCGAGGTTCCAGGGGGAAGCACGGTCTATTAGCTCAGCTGGATAGAGCGCTAGTCTCCGGAACTAGAGGTCACAGGTTCGAATCCTGTATAGGCCGCCATTTTATATTCTTAGGTCGGGGTGTGGCGCAGCCCGGCTAGCGCGCTTCCTTGGGGTGGAAGAGGTCGCTGGTTCGAATCCAGTCACCCCGACCAAAATATAAAAATGGGTCATGGAGATATTGCCATGACCCATTCTTTTTAGGCCAAAGTTCGACTATAGAAATGAGCATTCCAACTATGAGTCATTTGTAGTTGTTGTTGATTTCTTGCCAATATTTGGCATACGGCCTATTTTTATGAATAATTCGATTGACGGGGTGTAGCGCAGCCCGGCTAGCGCACCTGCTTCGGGAGCAGGGGGTCGGCGGTTCGAATCCGCCCACCCCGACCAAGATTAACCTCCGTAAGTTTATATTTTACGGAGGTTTTGTTTTAGTATGACAGGAGGGTAGCTATCTATTAACGCAATGGAGCAGGAAACATGGCACAACCCTTGGGCAAAGCTTATGAGGTAGTAAATACATCACGGCCGCAGCAAACTTATCGAGGAGCAGTTGTTGGATGTGGGCGAATGGGCAGCACTATAGATGACGAACACATTCACAAACCACACTATCCCTGGCCCTGGGCTCATGCGCCTGCCATGATAGAAGCCAGAGGTATAGACTTAGTTGGGGCGGCTGATGTCGATCGAGCCAAGTTAGAAGATTTTGGACAGCGATGGGGGGTAAGTGCCCTCTATGAAGATTTCCGCGATCTTGTTACCCAAGAACAACCAGATTTTGTTGCTGTGACTACGCGGCCTGAAGAAAGGACCGATGTTGTCGTGGGGTTGGCGGAGGCAGGGGTTCGGGCCATATTTGCCACCAAGCCTATGTGTAGGACGTTAGCAGAAGCAGATACAATGGTGGAAACATGTAGATCAAGTGGGACCATTCTTGCTATTGCTTGCCATCTCAATTGGTATAGCTGGTATACTAATGCGCGGAAATTAATAGCCAACGGTGAGATCGGTCAACTGCGTTCAATGGTTTGTCATAGTCCCCATAGTTTATCTAATATACAAAGTCATACATTGGCGTTGTTTCGGCTCTTTGCGGGGGCCTCAGTTGTGTGGGGAATAGGGGAAATGGACAGCGATAGTCAAGCTGCAGCCGACGCAGATTTGTCAGGCTCTGGATATATCGCTTATGAGAATGGAGTGCGGGCTTTTTTAAATTCACGTGCCGACAGATCTGGATCTGGATGGACGCTAGAATTTATTGGAGAGCGTGGTTCTATCATTTCGCGAAATGCTCACGCCCAATTCGAGCTTTGGGGTTCGCATCCCCAAACGGGTGAGCCAATCCAGCGACAGTTTCCCAATCCCTGGCAGCCTCGATCTTCAATGGTCGATGCCATTGAGGGGGTCTGCCGTTCTATTGAGGCGGGAGAAGAGAGTGTATGTCCTGGAGAATTCGGCAGAGAGGCCCTCGAGATTGCACTGGCTTTGCGGGAATCGCACAGGCGTGGGAATTTGCGGGTGGAGTTACCTTTAGACGATCGGACTTTGAGGTTGGGTTAAGAAATGCGTATGATATTAGATCAGCTACAACATCGCCAATTTATTTGAAGGTTATTTTCTGGAGTCCTACGGCCTGCATTACCCAATTTAGTCTTATCTCCTCAACTAAAGATCAGCCACGCGAGATTTAATAAAATTAATGTCCATAGCCTAAATTAAAGACATATAATTTATGTTACGTAAATCTAAAATCATAGTAATATCCGGACCAACAGCAGTAGGAAAAACTAAAATTGGCAGTTACATAGCAGAAGAATTAAATAGCGAGATTATATCAGTAGACTCGCGCCAAATATACCGATATATGGATATAGGAACGGCTAAACCGGAAAAAGAGGAACTAATACGGGTTAAACACCATTTTATAGATATAATGGATCCAAATCAGCGATATGATGCGGGCACATTCGGTAGATCTGCTAGAACTGTTATTAGTAGTTTGATAGAGCGAGGGAAGATACCTATCCTTGTAGGTGGGTCAGGTATGTATATGCAAGCCGTATTAGATGGATTTTATGAAGACACTGAAGATTATTCAGAAATTCGCCGCTATTTGAATTTCAGGTTGAAAAATGAAGGTAAAGATCCGCTATGGAATGAATTGTTAAAGCTGGATCCAGTATCCCATAAGAATTTATCAAAGAATGATACACAGCGTATGCTAAGAGCGCTTGAAGTAGCTATAGTGCACAGAAGTGAAGTTCATAACCTATGGAAAAGGAAACCACATACTCCGTTGCATTGTGTGCCTCAAGTTTTTTGTTTAACAAGAGACCGCAAAGAGCTTTACAGCATTATCGATAAAAGGGTTGATGAAATGATCGCCTTGGGTCTAATAGAGGAAGTGAAAAATCTGCTTAATTTAGGTTATACTAGGAGTAGTTGGGCATTAAGGACATTTGGATACGATGAAATTTTGGATTTCCTAGAAAATAAGTGCAGTTGTGCGGAGGCAATCGAGCGAATTAAAAGAAATACTCGCCGCTATGCCAAACGTCAATTAACCTGGTTTCGCAAAGATCGGCGCATGCGCTGGTTGGATGTGGACACGTGGGGAAAAGGCGGAGTTATCGAGCGAATATTAAGCCAGATTCATTGATATATTACACTTTCTAAGAATAGCTTTTTGTTGTTGACAGTTGAAGATAGGCCATTTATTTTAAGAGTTAAATTAAGTGCCAAGATGACCCATCTTGACACTGATGCTCTTTCTTAGGAGCGGGAGTAGTTCAGTGGTAGAACGCAAGCTTCCCAAGCTTGATGTCGCGGGTTCGATCCCCGTCTCCCGCTCCATATTTATACTCCATTCTCCGAGACCTCCCATGTTCTTGCGCATTTTATTTTGCTTATTAATGCATTTACTGCTTGTCCACTGTGGCTCTAAGCAGATGAGTCCCCAATCGTCGCTAGATTCGGCCGAAAATCATTATAAACTCGGTCTAAATCGTTTTGAAAATGGGGACTTGCGTGCCGCACAAAGCGAATTTGAGCGTGGTCGGGCCCTCGATCCAGATTATCCTGGTATTTATGTAGGCAGCGCTCTAGTGGCAATGGGACAGCAAGATTTTTGGAGAGCCCGTAAAGATGTAGAAAAGGCAATACATAAAAATGGTGATTTTATCGATGCCTACATCGCCCTTGGGCGGATTGTATCAGAGGAAGGTGTTCAGCGTAATTATCCCACAAAAGAATGGTTAAAAGAGGCATTATCGGCATATAAGAAGGCTAAATCCAGAGAGCCGGATAACCCCGCTATTTATTATCGAGAAGGCTTAACCTATCTACAGGCACTCAATTTGCCACTGGCGCGAGCAAGTCTTACCCGAGTACTAGAAATTAATAGGGGTGATTGGGTAACCAAGGCGATGTTGGAAATTGATAAAATACAAAGGATAGAAAGGGCTGCGCCTGGATCCCAGGCTGGCCTTAAGATTGGCCTGGTAGAAGATTTGAATAGGGCAGAATTAGCTGTCTTGCTCGTTGAAGAGCTCAAGTTGCCCGAACTGGTGGCCAAACGAGGTGGTAGAGAAAAACTCATAGGACCGCAATTAAATGGGGGGGATGCTCGACCTCTAATGCCAGATGATGTGATACATTCCTGGGCAAGGTATTGGATTGAAGAGGTTCTATATATAGGTATACAGGGATTAGAGATCAATACCGACAATGCTTTCTTACCCGAAGAACCGGTTACACGCGCCAACTATGCCCTGGTCAACCAGGGCATTCTCATTTTGCTAACCGGCGATACATCACTGGCGACGCGTTATTTTGGTGAGCCATCGAGATTTCCAGATGTTCGCAGTGACTCTTTTACCTATAATGCTATAGCGCTTAGTACTGAACGCGGATTTATGTCTGCTGACAGGTTGACTGGCTGCTATCGACCTCACGAATCAGTTTCTGGAGCTGAGGCTCTACTCATAATACGCGAGTTGCAAAATGCATTCCGCATGGAATTTTAGTAGTAATCTTGGCGTTTTAGGTTTTATCTGCTGGATAGCCATGTGGGGAGGGAGCGAAGGGCAAGCAGAGGTAATTAAAACTGTGCGAGTCAGGGGATTGGGTTTTATACTGGAAGGAGATAAGGCAGCCGCATTTCAACAGGCCAAAAAGGCGGCCCTGCGCGAAGCTGTTGAAGAAGCTGTGGGAACTCTTATATCATCTACTACTCAAGTACAAAATTTTGCTGTCATTGAAGACAATATATACAGTCACACCGAAGGGTATATCAGCAAATTTAATATTGTCGAACAAAAAGAGTTAGATGAGCATACCTACGAGGTTGTTATAGACGCGGTTGTGAGTCTCGGGCCACTCCAATCAGAATTGCAGGCTTTAAATGTACTAATTGAAACCATTGGTAACCCACGCATATTGTGTTTGGGGCGAGTTTGGTTGATTGAAGATGGAAAGGATGCAATATTATTAAATGTCGATCTGGCTGCTTTATTGATGCGCGTATTACATCAAACTGGGGCTAATTTTAACATTGTAACAATTGCAGAGTTGGCAGAGTTGGAGGAACAGGACAAAAGCGCATACAATCAGATTTTTGGCGATAATTTAAATCGGGCGGCGGAGTTGGCAGTGCGCCAGCAGGCTGATCTGGTCATTGTAGGTCAGGCGCACGTAATACAAAAACAAGGAATAAAAATACCGTTTTCTTCGACAATGTTGGATGGTACGGGATTAAAAACCGCAGTTGCTCAAGTCCAGATTAATATATTGTGGGCAGATAGCAAAGAAGGGGTAATAGAATTACATCGCACGCAAAAGGCAGCTGAGGTAAATAGAGAGGCGGCCAGCGCCAGGGCAGTGAAAGATGCAGTTGCTGCATTGGCAAGTGATCTTCTTGATGGGATTAGTGAGGATTGGCGCAAAAGGGCGTATTCTAACCGACTAGTACGTCTTGAAGTGGATGGAGCGAGCGAGCAATTAAGTCTTTTTGAAAGAGATTTCTCTTTACTTGGTGGGGTTGAAAAAATATATCCACGCAATTATAAATCTTCCGGAGCGGTTTACGATATCCTCTGTAAAAGCGCTGCTTTCCAACTTGCCAGACGAATCAGCGCCAAGGGTATAGCTGGACTAGATATAGAAATAGTTCAGGTTTCTCTAAATTCACTTAAATTACAGTTGCTATAATAAAATGTTAGCAATTAATGGGATTACGCCAGGAAGTTTGGGGGAAAGTGCTGGTTTTGTTATAGGGGATAAGATCAGTGCGATCAATGGAAATGAGATTAAAGATCTCATCGATTTTCAAGTGTATAGTGCAGAACAGGATCTACTTATTGAAGTTGAAAGAGGTGGAGAATTATATGAGGTGGAGGTTGAGCGCCAGGTAAACGATGTCTGGGGCTTTGAATTTGGAGATATGAAACTGCGCAGTTGCAACAATAAATGTGTTTTCTGTTTTATCCACCAAATGCCCAAAGGATTACGACGAAGCTTATATTTTGAGGACGACGATTATCGCCTTTCATTTTTGCACGGATCCTATGTGACTCTGACCAATGTAAAAGAAAAAGATATAGAGCGGATTATTGATCAAGGTCTATCCCCGCAATACATTTCAGTACATGCCACCAACCCCGAAGTGCGTCAGGCGATGTTGGGGCGGACATTGCCGGTTGACATCTTGCAGCGCATCGACAAATTGGCGGCAAACGGAATTGAGATGCATGCGCAAATTGTAATTTGTCCTGGGTGGAATGATGGAGATCACCTCACCCAAACGGTAAATGATCTAAGGCGCTATTATCCCCAGGTACGTTCAGTTGCATTGGTGCCGGTTGGGTTGACTCGTTATCGGCAAAATTTGCCACGACTTCAACCCGTCACATCTGAGTATGCTCGAGAATACCTTGCCCAAGCCGAAAGGTGGGGGACGGAGTTCCAATTAGAAATAGGTGAGCGTTTTGTCTATGCTGCAGATGAGTTGTTTCTCTTAAATGGCATAGATCCCCCGGATAAATTCTATTACGGTGCATTTCCACAAGTTGAAAATGGAATCGGCATGTTGCGCCAGTTTTTAGATACGTGGGAAAGTGAAATGCGTTGTTTTCCCCCAAGCGTTGATCCTGCCCAAAAAATAGGTGTAGTAACGGGGAAATTAGGAGAGTTATTCTTGAAGCCGATTATAACCCAACTAAATGAAGTTAATGGATTGTTTATTGATTTAATCCCCGTAGAAAATGACTTTTTGGGGCATGGCATTACAGTTTCGGGATTGCTGGCTGGGGCAGATATATTAAAGCGCATTAATTTGGGTGAATGGGATATGGTTTTTTTACCCCCCAACTGTATCAATGGACATGGTTTGACTATAGATGACATGACAGTGGCAGATTTAGCATCTGCGACTAATCAATCCATAGCCATTGGCGATTACAATTTTGCTGCCACATTAAAAACTTATCTGGCAGAGAACCAAATAGGTTTTGAGGGGAGGGGCCGACAGCTTTCTGAATTGGGATACTATGTAGGGCGCAACAAATAATGTCAAATACTGTAGTTGATAAAAAAAGGGCAAAAGGCCTAAATATATTGCGCCCCATAGTAGCCATTGTGGGGCGCCCCAATGTGGGCAAGTCGACGCTTTTTAATCGTCTCCTCGGTGAGCGGTGGACAATCACCGATGATCAACCGGGTGTAACGCGCGATCGCATTTACGCTGAGGCCGAATGGCAGAATCACAGGTTCACTTTAGTAGATACAGGTGGCTATATTTCACATACCGATGATGCAATTGAATCATCGGTGCGCATCCAAGCCGAACGTGCTATAGAAGAGGCAGATATTGTGCTGCTAATAGTTGACGCAGGCACAGGGCTTACAGATTTAGATCGACAGGTAGCCAAAATTTTGCGAAAAAGACAATGCGCAAGTGTGGTTGTAGTTAATAAAGTAGACGATCCCGGCAGACAGTACCAAGTGGAGGATTTTTATGGATTGGGACTAGGTGATCCAGTCTGTGTATCGGCTGCAACAGGACGGCGTTCGGGCGATCTATTGGATCAAGTAGTTAAACAGTTTGATCCCGTTCTTTGGTCCGATCAGCAGGAGGATGAGGTTATTCGGGTGGTTATTACTGGACGTCCCAATGTTGGAAAATCGACCTTTATAAATAGGTTGGCGGGCAATGAGGTTTCCATCGTTCATGATAAACCGGGTACGACACGTGACGCAACTAGCTATCGCTTATCGTGGAATGACCGAGAATTTGTATTTGTTGATACGGCAGGGTTGAGGCGACGATCTAAAGTGGACGATCAAATAGAGTATTACAGCGGCTTGCGTGCCACAAAAAATATGGATAAAGCAGATGTTGCCATAGTGTTAATCGATGGTCTCGAAGGCTATACTACCCAAGATGCGAGAGTGATGGGGCTTGCTATTGAAAGAGGGTGCGGTTTAGTTGTGGCGGTAAACAAATGGGATGTAATAGAATCAAGGGAAGAAGCTGGAAAGTCATTTCTCGGGAACTTACACCGAGAATTGCCTTTCCTTATTGATTATCCTGTTGTTTTTATGTCAGGTTTGACTGGAAGAAAAGTTAATAAATGCTTAGAAAATGTAGTCAACGTATATCAAAATAGACAAAGGCGAGTTTCAACAGCGAACCTAAACCGTTTGCTGGAAAGATTAAATTCACAATATGTCCCCTCCAAAGACGGGCGCGAAATTAAAGTTTTTTATGCGACTCAACTTGGCGTCTCGCCGCCAACTTTCACATTTTTTGTAAATCGACCGGAGCTAGTAAGTAATTCGTATAAGAGATATCTAGAAAAAAATTTGCGCCGCGAGTTTGGTTTTAATGGTGCGCCTATCCGCACATATTGGCGTCGACGTAATAATTCTTAAATACCAGAAAATTTGAGGGTGTATTTGTGAAAAACCCATTGGGAACCAAGCTATACTACAGCATCAGTGAAGTCGCCGAGATTACTGATTTACAACCCTATATTTTAAGATCTTGGGAGAAGGAATTCTCCTGCTTGCGACCTAGGAGAATGGGTGGAAAAAATCGCGCGTATAAAGATAGGGATATCGGTATTGTTTTATTAATCAAACATCTTCTTTATGAAGCTCGGTATACCAGCCAAGGTGTGAAGCAGAGGCTTAAGAATGAACCCGAATTAATTCAGTTAGTAACAGGTAATAGCGCGTTAATTCACCAACTTATTCACCAAAGAGGGTCTAGAACTGAATCTATTGCTACTCTGTTAGAATCAGGGGAGTACTCAGAAGGCAGCAGAGACACCAACCAGGGGACTGAAGTGGGGCAAACAAAACTTAAAATATCAACGCCATCCGTTGATATTTATAAGAAACTTTTAGATGATACAAGGCAAGAACTCAAAAATATACTCAAAATGTTAGAGTAATGCTTTGTTGGACAGAGGTTTATGGGGTTTATTTGCGGATTTAAGTAAATAGATCTTATCTAAGATCTTGCATAAATTGGTCTATTGATCTATTTTTATCAGAATAAGTGGGCATATCATGCCCGCTTTTTTGGTTGTGAGTTTTTGCTTTGTTAGCCGATCACCGAGAAGATTTACGCCGATCTCTTATCGACCTTGTTGAACCAGTTGTTGAAGACTGTGATGCCCAATTAGTGGATGTAGAATTGATGGGAGCCTCGAACAATCCAACAATTCGCATTCTTGTTCACAAGGATTTGGGAATAACAATTAGCGACTGCGAACAAATTAGTCGCGAAATAGCCGATCTACTCGATATTGAGGATCCAATATCGAGTCGCTATCGCTTAGAGGTAACTTCTCCCGGCTTGGATCGCCCCCTGCAAAGTGATGGGGATTTTGCGCGTGCGGAAGGGCGATTATTGCGGGTGGTGTTATTCACTGGTAAAACAATCCGTGGGCGATTAACAGATTGGAGTAAAAATGAGATCTGTCTAATGTTGCCCGAAAATCTAATACAATTGGATCGGCAAGATATAGCCAAGGCTACCATCGAAGCTGAATTATAGACTATTGACAGGCTAAACGTAAGGATATCAAGTCCATTTTATGAACACCAATATTGTCGAAGCGCTCAGCCAAATTGCCCGAGAAAAAAACGTCGACCGCGAATTAGTAGTTGAGACGCTCGCCGATGCGCTCATATCAGCTGCTAAAAAACGCTATGGCAATACTGATAATTATGAAGCTTTGATAGATTCTACTACGGGAACGATGGAGGTAGTTGCGCAGAAAACGGTTGTAGATGAGGTTGAAGAACCGAGCATGGAAATCACATTAGATGATGCGAAAATGATTGATGCCAGCGCTCAGGTGGGGGGAGTAATTTCCGAGCATTTAGACTTGGCAGATTTTGGGCGCAATGCCATTCAAACGGCCAAGCAAATTCTCGTCCAGCGCGTCCGGGAAGCCGAGCGAGAGAAGATTCATGAGGAGTTTAGTGGCCGTGCTTATCAAATTGAAGCTGGAACTGTTCAACAAATAAGTCGGGGTGATATCGTACTTAATTTAGGTCGTGCCGAAGCTGCCATCCCCCTAAAAGAACAAATTCGCCGGGAGCGGTATCGTCAGGGGGATACCGTACGCGGTTACATTTACGAAGTGCTAAAGTCTAGCCGTGGTCCGCAGGTGCTACTGTCGCGTACGCATCCTGAATTTCTCAAAAGTCTATTTGCCCTTGAGGTTCCGGAAATAGCAGAAGGGATCGTTGAGGTGCACTCGGTGGCGCGCGAGCCTGGGGAGCGTGCAAAAATTGCCGTGAGTTCAAGTGATGAACGCGTCGATCCCGTAGGAGCATGTGTGGGGGTAAAGGGCGCACGAGTGCAGGCAATTGTTCGCGAATTGAGCGGTGAGCGCATTGATATAGTTCCCTGGATTGATGAGCCGGAAATTTTTATATCCCGTGCCTTGAGTCCTGCTACCGTACAGCGCGTCATTGTCGACCATCGTCGGCGCCATGCAATGGCGATAGTTGAAGAAGGCCAATTATCTCTTGCTATTGGGAAATCTGGACAAAATTCACGTCTGGCTGTCCAGTTGACGGGGTGGGGGTTGGATATAATTAGCGAGGAAGAATACCAGAGCCGTAGAGCGGATATAGATAAGAGTCAGCAGGTGTTGCGAATTATACCTGGTGTCAGTGAGCTAATTGCATTGAGTTTGGCTACATCTGGCTTTACCAAAATTGGCGATGTGGCTGAAGCTTCTATTGACATGTTGCGCAGCGTACCAGGGCTTGAAGAAGAGGAGGATGCGACTAAATTAAAAAACGATGCTCAAGTTTACCTAGGCACTCATGGTGAACCCGAAATTAAAGATGATGAAACTGAAAAAAAGGAAGAGGAAGAAGGGGTGATAGAGGGGGATTCTGATTCGAGTACTGTGGGGGGCGTGGAGGTCAATATAGGGGCAAATGAAAATGTTGATACAAATAGCGAGCTTGAAGAGGGCGCAAAAGAAGCTGAAGAATCGACTGATTAATTCTAAGATTTCGTAAAGGCCCTAAAACCTCATCGGGAGATTTGTTTGTTGGAAAAACGAAGAGTATACCAGGTTGCCAAAGAAAACAGGCTGTCCAGCGATGCTTTGATGTCCATGCTCAAAGACATGGGTTTTGATGTTAAGAGTCATATGAGCGTGGTTACCGAAGAAATGTTAACCGCCTTTACGCAAAAATTAGAGGAAGAGAAAAAGGCCTCTTTGGAAGAGGTTCAACGTCAGAAAGCCAAAGAAGAGGATCGCAAAAAGGCAGATGCCGTACCGGCTACACCGGCAACATCTAACGAATCTGAGGATGTAAAACCCCGACGGGACAGGGAGCGTGGCAGTGGTCGTGCCGAAAGCCGTTCGAGAGATCGAAGAGTAAATTTAACAGATACATCTCCTCCCATGCCTCTTATAAATAAAGGAGAGGGAGAGGGGCGAAAGCCAAGAAGGCGAGGTGACAAGTTAGAAGACAAATTGCGCGATGGTCCTTCTGAGGTGCGCCCCGTGCCCCCCGCTGCTGCTGAGGGTGGGGGCCGAAGTCGAAAGAGGGGCAAACGCAAGCGTGGTGTTGACGCCAAGGCGATACAGGAAAATGTGCGCAAGACTCTATCTCAAATGAATGAAAGTCGGACGCGCCGGCGTTATGATAGAACGCGCAAAGAAGAGGGGGAAGAGGAGTTTGAGGAAAAGAAACATTTGCTGGTGGGAGAATTTATCACGGTGGGTGAACTTGCCGAGCAAATGGGAGTCCGAATCAATGAAGTTATAGCAGCATGCCTACAATTGGGCGTCATGGTGACAATTAATCAGCGCCTTGATATTGATACAATTGCTACTGTCGCCGATGAATTCGGTTTTGAAATATCAGCATTAGAGGAACAAGAAGAGGCTCCGCAAGAAGAGGAATTGATCGACGATGAGGTCGTAGGTGACCCCGAACCGCGTCCTGCAGTAGTAACTGTGATGGGGCATGTGGATCACGGCAAAACGTCTCTGTTAGACTATTTGCGGCGTACCAATGTGGCTGCTGGTGAAGCCGGTGGCATAACCCAACACATAGGCGCTTATATCGTCTCTTTGGATGAAGACCGTAAAATAACCTTTCTCGACACCCCTGGGCATGCGGCATTTACGGCTATGAGGGCGCGAGGGGCTCGCGTTACCGATTTGGTTATTCTCATTGTGGCAGCCGATGATAGTGTCATGCCGCAAACTATCGAGGCTATCGATCACTCTCGAGATGCTCAAGTCCCCCTTGTTGTAGCCATAAACAAAATAGATTTACCCACTGCCGATCCCGATCGGATCAAGCGCGAATTAGCAGAAAGGGATATACTGGTTGAAGACTGGGGAGGTAAGATTCCTTGTGTTGAAATTTCAGCGACAACAGGTCATAATATTGACAAACTATTAGAGTTAATTTTGCTCGAAGCTGAATTGTTGGAATTAAAGGCCAACCCCCAAGCGCGTACGAGAGGGACTATTATTGAGGCTAAACTTGATAAAGGACGCGGCCCCATTGCCACCGTATTGGTTGAAGATGGCACAATGTACCAGGGCGATCCCTTTGTAACTGGGGCGTTTAGCGGCAGAGTGCGGGCACTGTTAGACGAACAGGGCCACCGATTGGAGAATGCTCCACCTTCAACTCCTGTGCAGGTTTTAGGGTTGACTGGTGTGCCGCAGGCTGGGGACTCTTTTGTCGTTATGTCGTCTGAAAAGGATGCTAAAGCCGTCAGCCAACGACGCCAGCAAATTAAGCGCGAGCAAGAATATCGCAATATCCGTTCAGTGACACTCAGCGACCTTCATCACCAGATTCAAGAAGGTCAAATTAAGGAACTCAAGGTTATTGTTAAAGCGGATGTCGACGGTTCTGTAGAAGCCATTGCCCAGGAATTGGGCGGTATTACTCACGAGGAAGTGAGGGTTGCAGTCATTCACAGTGCGGTTGGTTCCATATCGGAGTCCGACGTATTGCTTGCTTCTGCATCCAGTGCAATTGTTATTGGTTTCCGCGTGCAGACTGAAGCCTCGGCCCGAGAGTTGGCTCTGCGCGACATCGTAGAAATTCGCAATTATAAAATAATATATGAGATTATTGAAGATGTTAAAGCTGGTCTTACCGGCTTGCTGGCACCAACCTTAGAAGAGAGGGTTATTGGGGTCGCCGAAGTTCGCCAAATATTTCCCTCGCGCGTTGGGACAGTTGCAGGATGCCTAATCCAAAGCGGCAAGGTCTCGCGCAACAATAAAGTTCGTTTAATGCGTCAAGGGGAGGAGATTTATAAAGGAGATATTGCTTCTTTGCGGCGTTTTAAAGACGATGTTAGGGAAGTATTGGAAGGATTTGAATGTGGCATTGGGATTCAGGGATTTGATGATGTGCAAGAAAAAGATATCATCGAGTCTTTAGAAGTAATCGAAGTGGCGCGCAGTTTATAATAACTGGGTAAGTGTTGATTTTATTGGCTTGTCAGGTTCAACTGTATTTTCCCGATAGCCAATCTCTCAAAGGGAAAAGGCAGATCGTTAGGAGCTTAAAAGACCGCCTCCATAATAAGTTTAATATTTCTGTAGCAGAGATCGATGACAACGAATTGTGGCAACGTTGCACTTTGGGGATGGCAGTGGTGAGTACGGCGATGGATCACGCCCATCAAGTCCTAACCAAAGCAGTCGGTTTTATAGAACAGTACTAAAATATGGCAGCAAGTTATCGGGTTAATCGTGTGCGCCAATTGTTACTGCGCGAGTTCAGTGGCATTATTGGTCGTCTAAAGGATCCGCGCATAGGCATGGTTAATCTAGTTGATGTTGAAGTGTCAAAAGATTTGCGTTATGCCAAATTATTTGTAAGTGTGATAGGCAGTGAGGAAGAAAAAAAAGAAACCCTTGCGGCCTTACAAAAGGCTGAAGGGTTTTTGCGACGAGAGGCGGCACGGCTTTTAACCCTGCGCTTTGCTCCCGAAATTAAGGTCTTGTACGACAATACTGCCGAGCAAGCAGCGCATATTTCTACCTTATTGCAAGATCTCAGCGATGCAAAAGATGGATAAACCAATCTATAATGGAGTATTGGCGATAGCCAAAGAGAGTGGGCCAACTTCTCATGATGTGGTTGCAAAATTAAGGCGCATTGTGGGCATGCGGCGCATAGGTCATTGTGGCACTTTAGATCCTTTGGCCACCGGATTGCTCGTCGTTTGTCTTGGGCGTTACACTCGATTGGCTGATTTGTTGAGTGCGGGGACTAAGGAATATGAGGCGACTTTAATGCTAGGGGCAGTGAGCGATACTTATGACGCCCAAGGTGAAATTGTACCTGTTCCCGAAGCTAAAGATGTTGCTATTGAACAAATTGAAAATTCGCTTGTTCAATTTTGTGGTGATATTGAACAGATCCCCCCGGCCTTTTCTGCTGTAAAAGTTAATGGGGTACGCAGTTATCGTTTAGCACGACGCAATGAAGCCGTTCAACTCAATGCGCGCACAGTGCGCATTAATAATATTGATGTATTGGGTTACTCTTACCCCCGGCTTAGTCTACGTATAGAATGTTCTCGAGGAACTTATATACGTTCGCTTGCTGCAGATTTGGGTAAAGCGCTTGGTACTGGTGCTTTAGTTGAATCTCTGAGTCGTCAACGCATAGGGGAAATTTTATTGCAAAATGCTTTTTCACTTGAACAGATAGAGCAGGCTGTCATGAGTGACGAACTTGAACAATGTTTTACTCCTCCTCAAATCGCATTGTCCAATATACCCGAGGTTGCTCTTGAAAAAGAAGGTATATTAGCTTTTTCGCACGGAAATCCCATTGTCAAAAATATTAAACAGTGTTCCGATATGGGTAATATATACGCAGTTTATGATTTAGAAAGCAACTTATATGGAATGGGCGAATGGGAAGAAGGGGTGTTGAAGCCACTAAAAGTGTTGCGCTCTTACAGCGATTCTCCATAATTGCGAGTGCAAATTGAATTCTCCAGTGGGCGAAGTCGCAGGTATCTATTTAACGGGAATTGTTCAACATGGCAACGCTCGTGGCCGTCAACTTGGCTTCCCTACGGCCAATTTAATTGTTTCTCGGGGATCAACGCTCCCTTCAAAAGGGGTGTATGTTGCCCGCATTGATTTAGATGGTGATTCTTTGGGAGGAGTTGTAAATATTGGTAATAGACCGACCTTTGGTGAGGGGGATTTAGGAGTGGAGTTGCACATCCTCGACTTTGTTGGGGATCTTTATGGTAGAGAATTGACTGTAGAGTTAATAAGCAAACTGCGCGATGAGCAAATGTTTAACCGGGTAGAAGAGTTAATAGCACAAATTCAAAAAGATGTAATTGCGGCACGCCAAGTGCTCAATGGATATTCGACGGACAACTAATGGAGGTTAATCGTGTCGATTAGTGCAGAAAAAAAGAAGGATCTTATTGCCCAATACGGCAATAATGAAAATGATTCAGGTTCAGCGGCAGTTCAGATTGCCATTATGACAGAGCGTATTCGCAATCTGACGAGTCATCTCCAAAGTCACCAAAAAGATTTTGGGACGCGTCGCGGATTATTAAAACTCATAGGCCGGCGTCGGCGTTTGCAAACATATTTGCAGAGCAATAAACCGGAAGAATATGCCGAACTGATTAAAAAGCTAGAACTACGGCGCTAACTAAGCATCGCATTCAACGTATTGAAAACACAAGACTGAGAGCTGAAATGAGTCACAAAGCAGAAATTGATTTGGGGGAACGAACCTTTTCTATTGAAACTGGAAAAGTAGCCAAGCAAGCAAACGGATCAGTATGGATACAATATGGAGATACAGTCGTACTTGTTACTGCCTGTCGCACTAATAATCCAGAAGAAAAATCTTTTTTACCACTTACGGTTGATTACCGTGAAAAATTTTATGCTATGGGTCGCATCCCTGGTAATATATTCAAACGCGAAGGTCGTATGGGCGAACAGGAAACGCTCAATGCACGTTTAATCGACCATCAAATTAGGCCCATGTTTCCTAAGCCATTTCCCTACGAAGTGCAAGTTTATGTAAGTATTCTCTCATCCGACGGCGAAAATGATCCCGGTGTAATGGGTATGATAGGCGCTTCGGCCGCTTTAACCATATCTGATATACCATTTCATGGGCCTATGGGGGCTGTTAGGGTGGGGCGCGTTGATGGAGAGTTATTAATAAATCCGACTCATAGTCAGATGGAAGAAAGTGATTTAGATCTCATCGTGTCAGGTACAGATGAGTTTATTGCCAGTGTTGAAGGGGGGGCACATGAAATATCCGAATCTGATTTACTTGAAGTTTTAAAGTTCGGCCATAAACACATTCAAGATTTAGTGCGGTTTCAAAATGAATTTGCTGCTGTTGTTGGCAAAGATAAAATTGATATCGAAGCGCCAGATATTGATCCGGCTATACCTGCGGCTGTAGCTGAATTGGCACAAGAACGCATAACTGAGGCCAATCGTACCGAAGAAAAAGAAGACCGGGATAATCTCGTAAATACACTGGGCCTGGACGTACAAGAATCACTTGCCGAGCGGTTTCCAGAATCAGAAAATCTAATAGCCAATGCTCTGGACGAGTTGGTCCGTTCTGACATGCGACGCATGATCATAGAGGAAAAACGTCGCATAGATGGACGCGCGCTCAATGAAGTGCGCCCTCTGTCTTCAGAGCGCGGCATCTTACCAAGGACACATGGTTCTGCTCTTTTTACCCGCGGCCAAACCCAGGCTCTCAGTGTGGCTACCTTGGGCACAAAATTAGACGAGCGCATGGTAGACGATTTGCGTGGCAAAAGCTTCAAAAGTTATTTCCTAGATTATAACTTTCCCGCTTTCAGTGTAGGTGAAGTGCGTTTTGAAAGAGGACCGAGCAGGAGGGATATAGGTCATGGGCATCTTGCTGAGTTGGCATTAGAACCTGTTATACCCTCCATTGATTCATTTCCCTATACCATTCGCTTAGTTTCTGACATACTCGAATCCAACAGTTCTAGTTCCATGGCTACAGTGTGTGGATCCTCGCTGGCTCTTATGGATGCCGGGGTGCCTGTGCGTACTGCGGTGTGTGGTGCTGGGGTCGGTTTAGTAAAAGAGGGCGATGATTGGGAACTTTTGACCGACATTCAAGGAGCTGAGGACTTTCTGGGCGATATGGATCTAAAAGTGGCTGGCACTGAAGATGGTATTACGGCCATTCAGATGGATATCAAAATAAAAGGCATTAGCTTCGAGATAATGGAGCAAGCACTTGAGCGAGCTTTTGAAGCCCGCATGCAAATACTCGATAACATGAATCAGTGTATTGCTTCCCATAGCACCGAACTCTCTACCTACGCCCCTCGTATCTTGAGTATCAAAATAGATCCAGAGAAAATTGGAGTTGTAATTGGCCCTGGTGGAAAACAAATTCGCGAGATAGAAAAGACCGGAGCCACACTTAATGTCGAAGACGACGGTACGATTACCATAGCTTCTGTAGATTCACAAGCGGCCAACGCGGCCAAAGCAATGGTTGAATCGCTTACAGCCGATGCCGAAATTGGTAAACAATATCGTGGCAAGGTTAAGCGTATTATGCCCTTTGGTGCTTTTGTTGAGATATTACCCGGTAAGGAAGGATTGCTTCACATATCGGAATTAGCTGAACGTCGAGTTCAAAATGTAGAAGAAATTGTTGGTGAAGGGGAGGAGATCGATGTCAAAGTACTGGATATCGATACCGGGGGTAAAATTAGATTGAGTCACAAAGCTACGCTTAAAAACTAAAAGCCACACTTTCCCACACGCGTTCCCAATGTAAAAAAGACTATCGCAAGCTTTTTGCTCGATAGTCTTTTTTACATTTAGTATCCAATGCAATCAACATCAATGTAACAATCAAAGTCTAACATCTAATAGGCGAGGATTTTATGAAAGAGGGTTCGTATAATTATCGCGAAATAGAAAAGAAATGGCGCGAACGTTGGTTGGCGGATAAAACTTTTAAAACAGCTAATCCCAATGATGATGACTTTGATTCAGAGAAGCCAAAATGCTACATACTAGATATGTTTCCTTATCCCAGTGGTTCAGGATTACACATTGGCCATCCTAAAGGCTATATAGCCAGCGATATTTATACCCGATTTAAGCGTATGCAGGGCTTTAACGTATTGCATCCCATGGGATTTGATAGCTTTGGACTGCCGGCGGAGCAATATGCCATTGAACACAATGTACATCCAGCAATAGTAACTGAGGATAATATAGATACTATCCGCAAACAATTACAATTTCTTGGTTTAGCCTACGATTGGGATCGTGAAATAGCTACATCTCGTGAAGATTATTATAAATGGACTCAATGGATCTTTCTGCAAATATTCAATAGCTGGCTTGACCCTTTCTATAATTGGAAAGACTCCACAGGCCGAAAATTAAAGGGCAAAGCTCGGCCTATAGCCGAGTTAATAGAGGAATTTGAATCGGGTAATCGGAAGTTAAGCGATAAAGACATTAAACTAGTCGAAGCAGAATCTACTGTTAGCTGGCAGAGTCTCAGTGTGGAACAGCGAGAAACCATCCTTAATAATTATCGTTTGGCCTATCAAGAGGAGGTGATTGTAAATTGGTGCCCTGGATTGGGTACAGTTTTATCCAATGAGGAAGTCACCAGTGAAGGCAAGAGCGAAAGAGGAAATTATCCAGTTTATAAACGCCCACTAAGACAATGGATGATGCGAATAACTGCTTACGCCGAGCGATTATTAGAAGATTTAGATGCCGATAAATTACCTGACGGTAGGGGAGGTGGTTTTAGTCTAGATTGGCCCGAGCCAGTAAAGATCATGCAGCGCAATTGGATCGGCCGCAGCGAAGGTGCCCAAGTTGATTTTCCCGTAATTCATCCATTAACTGGAAAACAAATAGACGTTCTAAATGTGTTTACAACCAGGCCTGATACTCTATTTGGTGCTACGTTTATGGTGGTAGCTCCCGAACATCCTCTAATAAATTCGCAAAGTGATAGATATTTAGTACCCGAAAATTGGCCTTCTACTACTGAGGATTCATGGAAAGGTGATAATATAAATGCAGATATTCGCTCAACAGTTGAACAATATGTGCGTGCGGCAATTAGTCAGACAGCTGTAGTTAGAGATGAAAAGGAGAAGACTGGTGTTTTTACGGGAATTACAGCAGTAAATCCTGTAAATAAACAGATTATACCAATTTTTGTAGCAGATTATGTTAGCATGGATTATGGATCTGGAGCGATAATGGCAGTACCTGCCCATGACGAAAGAGATTATGATTTTGCTCAAAAATACTCATTGCCTATTTTGTCAGTTGTAGTGCCACCTGATGGTATAGAAGATGGATGTTTTGTTGGCGAAGGTGTTTCTATTAATTCGCCCGTAGAGGGAGATAGTCCCTATTCTATAACTGGATTGGCTACAGCTGTGGCAAAAAAGAGAATGACTGATTCCCTCGAAAAGTCAGGAATAGGGAAAAAGTCTGTCCATTATAAACTGAGGGATTGGATTTTCTCTCGACAACGTTATTGGGGTGAGCCTTTCCCTATAGCCACTCTTCATGATGGTCGTGTAGTGGGAATAGATCCACCCGTTATTCTGCCTGAAATGGATGATTTTAGACCGATAACATCAGATGATCCCAATATGCCGGTATCTTCTCCTTTGGGTAGGGCGCCTGAATCTTGGCGCAAAGTTAATCAAAATGATGTCGGCGTTGGAGATATGGAATTGAATGTTATGCCTCAGTGGGCTGGTTCTTGCTGGTACTATCTTCGTTTTATAGACCCTGCAAACCACACCTCTTTCTGTGCTACAGACCGTCAGCAATACTTTATGCCTGTTGACCTGTACATTGGCGGAGCCGAACATGCCGTTCTGCATCTTCTCTACGCCAGATTCTGGCATAAGGTATTGTTTGATCTGGATTTAGTTGGAACACCAGAGCCATTTAAGAAGCTATTTAATCAGGGTATGATTACGGCAGATGCTTTTGCAGATCAAAGAGGTGTTTATATTGATATTCGCGAAGTAGACCTACGTGAGAATACTGCTTATCATGCAAAAACAGGAGAAAAATTACAACGTTTCAGTGGTAAAATGGGCAAGCGATTTAAGAACGGATTGCCACCAGAAGAAGTTGGGGACGAATTTGGGGTAGATACCTTACGCCTATATGAGATGTATATGGGGCCGCTGGAAGCAAGTGCTCCCTGGAGTATGGAAGGCATAAGAGGTATGCAGAGATTTCTACAAAGAGTATGGCGCAATTTCATTGGACCTGATAGACAATCTCTAATTGCAGGGGATATGACTGATGACTTGAGGAGATTGATGCATAAAACCATTATGAAAGTAACCGAACATATAGAAGGACTTAGATTTAATACTGCAATTGCTTCTCTAATTGAGTTTAATAATGAGCTTGTTGGTATTAAGGCGATTCCGGAGGATTTAGCTAGAAATTATCTAAAGTTATTAAATCCATTGGCCCCTCATATTTGCGAAGAAATCTGGGAAATAGCTTTTGATGGAAACTCTGAATTAGCAACTGGCCAATGGCCAGAAGCAGATCCATCATTTATAGTAGATGATATAATTGTGTTGCCAATTCAAGTTAACGGTAAAATGCGAGGTAATATTGAAGTACCAACAGATATCGGTGAAAATGAATTGAAAGAGAAGATTTTAGAAATCGATGCAATTAAACGATATGTGTCTTCAGTTGAATCGATTAAACGGTTTGTCTTGGTACCTAATAGAATTGTGAATATCGTTGTTTAGAAAAACCCATGTTTTAGAACACCTAAATTTCACGTGAAGAATAGCACATAAACATTAATATGTAAATAAAAATCAAAAAATACTACAAGTTTATATAATCAGAAGCATTATCTGTTATTTTTTCGCGATTTTCATAATATCTCATGGTTGTTTTTAAGTCTTTGTGGCGTAAGTGGGCTTGCACCTGCTGTGGTTTAGCGCCGCCTTCAATGGCAAGGGTACAGCAAGTATGGCGAAACATATGAGCTGTTATATTTTGTGGCACTCCGGCTCTGCGTGCATATTTTTTTACAATTAAGTTAACCGATTGACTTGTCATTGGCTGGCCATGCGACGCATTTCGCGAGAGGCTGATAAAGATCTTATCGGCTAAAGAATATCCATTAGTCTTTAGCGTGTCGCGATAAAGATTGAGATGGTGCATGACTACGGATTGCAATTTTACATCCTGGGGGACACCCGATTTCGTATTGGGGAGATTGAGAATATAGAACACTCCATCTTGACGGATATCTTTCCATTGCATATTGACCGCTTCGGAGCGACGCAATCCAGCATAGGCCAATATGTGAAACAGTGCCATATCACGACTTCTAATTAAGTCATTTTCCTCTTCACAGATAGAATTCAACATCTTTTTCAGCGGCTCAGATGCAATGGCTTTACCGCTAAGGATGGAATCCAATTTATATCCGCGCACCAAAGTTGAATCGGCCGGATTGTGCTCTAATTGGCCCGCGGCTACAAACAGTTTAAAAAATGCTTTTATGCTGGATAATTTGCGATTAATAGTAGAACGCTTGTAACCATCTGCTGCCAGTTGATTACGGTATGCTATAACATGATGAAATGTTATAGCATATAGATCGTCCTTCGTTGGATTATTTAACCCGATAAAATGGAAAAAATATATTAGATCTGCCTGATAGGCCCGACGCGTACTTTTACTAAGTTGACCGGCCAAAAACTGTTCCAGGGGATCTTCAGTCAAAACATGAAGATCGTTCTGATTACTTACTACAAGGTTATTCATGAGGGCTATAGAATTAAAAAGGGAAAGCTGGGAGGATTCTAATATAGTTATGAATTTAATTATTGTCACTCACTAAAATTAAAAAGATAGCCAACCCTCTCAAATTTTAAATATCTGTTATTAAAACACTTAAACCAATGATACTATCTATAAGGGGTATTATCAGTAGTTTAAAATGTGGCACTTAAACCGATATAGTAGAATTGTATAAAGATTTTTATGATTTACATATGATATTTTATGTGCTTTTTTCTAAGAAGCAAACATTCTATTTAATTCATTAACCGAGATCTTGATCACCGCCAATTTACCATCTGGTCCTACATATGATTCATTAGAAGAAAACAAATCCTGCACAATTCCTTTCATTTGGTCAAAGTTAAGTTTCTGACCACTTCGAATAGCTGTCCGTTTAGCATATGTATTTGCCAACCGTTCTTCAATTGACACTACCCCCATCTCGTTATCATCCAAAAGTTCATTTATGATATCATAAAATACCTGACCGCCATCCCAATGCTCCAAGGCTACAGGGATCGCATCAACTACAATCGATCCAAGACCAAATTCTCTAACTCCAAATCCTAATCTCTCAAATAGCCTTATATTTTCTCTAACCAACTCCATTTCTAAACTATTTAATTCAATAGTAACAGGTATTAACAATTGCTGCACGTCAATATTTGTTCCTTTTAAATGCGCCATAGCCTCTTCGTACCTGATGCGCTCATGGGCTACCTGTTGATCAATAATACCTATAGCATCCTCATAATTAATTAAGATATATTTATCAGCTATTTGTTTATAAAATTCAGGTTGAGATAGCATATCGCGAGATACACTATCTGATTGACTATAATTACTACTAATACTATCTGAAGATACAGTTAGCGACAATACCCCCTGTTCAACGTCAATTTCATTCTCACTTACATTAGAAAATTCCTCTACGTTCTTGGCCGTATCAGGCTTTTTTGCCAACGTGAAATCTGAAAACTCCTCACTAATTTTGGGAATATTTGGTGGTATTATTGCTTCCTGCCTATAAGAAAATCCCATGGTTTCAGGAATATCTAATGAACGTTGTATTGCCTTATCGACAGTTTGAACGATTATAATTTCATTTGCAAATCGTATTTCTTTTTTCGTGGGATGCACATTAACATCAATCATACTTGGATCAATATCCAACCAAACGATATAACTAGGATGCATTCCCTGAGGCAACCCCCCCCCGTAACCTCGATATATAGCTTTGCTTATTGCAGTTGAGACAATCGGCCTTCCCCGAACAATTAAATACTGTTTACCCTTTGACTTTCCGCATTCTTCAGGCGAAGTTATTACGCCTTCTACTCGTATTCCCGATTCCTCAAATTCTATATACAATGGGTCAATAACGTTGAGTAAATCCCGGGCACGCTCTCTCCTATTTGCAACCTTAAAATTTAAAACTTGTCTATCTTGGTGTATAAATTCAAATGATATTGAGGGATAGGCTGATGCTAAGTTGGAAATATTTTGTGTAATATGCCTTGTTTCAGTATCGATGTGACGTAGAAATTTACGACGAGCAGGAGTATTAAAGAACAAATTACGCACTTTAACCGTGGTCCCAACCCCCCTTCCAAATGTCAGGATATCGCCTAATATCCCCCCCTCGAGATACAATCGAGCCCCCTCGTTTTCTTCACGAGAACGAGTTTCTATACTCATACTCGATACAGCCCCAATACTTGCCATGGCTTCACCTCTAAATCCCAAAGAAGAGATGGCAAATAAGTCAGAAGGTGAAGACATTTTACTAGTTGCATGACGCATGACGCACAATCTTAAATCCTCTGCACTCATTCCAATTCCGTCGTCTGCAACTATGATGCTTTTTTTTCCTCCGCCGGTGGCTTCTATGCGAATGGATTTGGAATCGGCATCGATTGAATTTTCAACCAATTCCTTTACTACAGAGGCTGGCCGCTCTATAACTTCACCAGCGGCTATTTTATGAACTATATTTTCGCTTAAAAGCTTGATCTTACCCATATTTAGCTATTACATTTCAGCCCATATTGCTTCTTTATTCTTTTGATATTCTTCCGCCCCTATTTTCCCCTCTTCAAAATCTTGTTCCAACTTTTGCAATCTCCTTCTAGGGCTTCCCCTACCTGAACGATCTTCTTGTATCTGCTTCCAGATATACCACCCGCCAACACTTAAAAACAAAAATATGAGTAACCATCCCCCAACGGACCGCCAGCCATATCCTTCCTCATCGCGATAACTTACAGCAATACCGGCTTGCTCCCAGTCAGCCCTCTCTCCAGAAGAAACATCTATTTCTCTTAGCAACCATATAATTTTTGCATAATTCTCTTGCCCATCTTCGTTAATTCTAACTCTCCTATTTAAATGAGCAATTAGACCAGATGGCACGATTTCAATACTCACAATCATTCCATCATCAAGCAATTGATAAAACTGGTCTTCTTTTATCGGGACTTCTTCACGACCTAATAAATTGAGTAGCACAACTATCAGTAGTAATCCAACAGCCAAACAAACGGAAAATACGATGGGCGATCTTTCGCTTAATTGATCATCCAATTCTCACCTCTTTACTAATGATTGGCATATCCATACGGGCTGCCTGCTGAATCCATTCTATAATACGCCAATTTGAAAGATACTCCTCTTCTTCTCCACCGCTTCTCATCACTACAGCATTAGCCCAATGTTTATATTGGCCGACCAACCCATTGGAATTGAATAGATCGCGATCATTAGAATATCTTACATGGCCTGCCGTGCCAAATATATCGACAGACCAATATGCTTTTTCAGATAGCCCGTTTATATGAACGGTAGCCTCTATACCATTTTTAAAACGCAATTGCATCCATGCCCAATCTTCAAATGGCCGATTTAAAGCAAGTGCCCTAGTCCTGGCCCAAACGACATCTATGGGATTCTCATAAGTGTTCAATAAGTTTAAACATTCATAACAATAACTTTCAACAATCCCCAAATCATCAAATTTTATTTGTTTTTGAGACACCTCAAGCTTTAGATCTATTGCCAGCACAACTCCCAACCTATGATCTTTTGATATCAAAGAACGAATTATATTTTTAAGTTTATACCAACCCTGTGAGTAAAAGAAAAATAAATGTCTATTGTATTTTTGAGTTAAATAAAATATATCTTTAGCATTTTTATAACTTTTACAAATAGGCGGATATGTTATTACATGCTTTTTGTTTTTTAATGCCTCACTGATCCAATAATCCTTTTCAACTAAACCAGTTAAAATAACTGCCGCTTCTGATGTCGAATCCCGCAAAGCGTTAGTATCGTCCCCTCTATTGCCCACGAGCTCCTCTCTGAAAAAATACTCTGGAACTGTGGAAATAGCCTTTATATGTTGGAATATATTCTCTTCTCCAATAAGAACCAATCCAATTTTACTCATGCGTTATAGGGGGTATTGGGTCTAAAGAGTATCACTGTTTAATTCATAAAATACACTGGACAAAAATTCAGGGCAAATTTAAACGTATATTGCGCTACCTTCCCTTATTGTGGCTTTTTTTATATTTTTTTTATAGTCAATTAAACTAACCCCCTATATGTCTATCCCATATATATGAACGGTTTAATTTGGGCATTTTTAGCCTTTATTGTCGTAGCTATTACAAAATATCTTACTGCCCTGCGTTTGCGCAAATTGCGAGAGCGCAGAGAAAAAGATTACCAATCAGCATCAGATCTAAGACGTGTATTAGATCAGGTATCAGAAAAAGAAGACAACCTCAAGACTGAAACTGAAATGTTGCGTACAAAGCTGACCGCTATGCGCAACGTAGTTGTAAATTTAGAAAGAATGTTACAAAAACAAACAGAATCACGTTAAAAAGGCCCTTTGGTTCTATGCCAAAGAGCCTTTTTATAATGAGTATTTACAATTTTATCACTCTGCCTTCCAGCGCTCCAAGATATCGTCCTGTATCTCTTCTCTAAGGAAGGGCTCCAAACGCTTCTTAGCCAGCATACGAACATCGGCATCGGAAGAATTGAAGGCTAGATTCATTAGCATAGTCCGATCGGTCTTGACATGGTCAGTTACGGCCATTAAAACGGTTATATCATCGTCTTCAGCTAAAAGTTCCAAAGTTTGTTGTGCTGTATTTTTATGTTGAGCTACAGCTAACCTAATACTAGGTTCGCTGTCCAGTCCTAATTGACCTAAAATTGTTGCAGGAGTATTGGTATTTTGACCAATCGCCAATCGCACAATCGGCGATTGGTCTCCACTCATATTTCTCAGCCAGGATATATCAATATTTCTATGCTTAAGAGCCTGTACTTGCACCACTTCCACAGTATCTTGGACTAAGATATTTAAAGCACTCTTTGGCAAATGTGTGTTTTTTGCAACTTTCTGACGTATTATATAATCTGGATCTTGGGCTAGGGTTTCATACGCTGAAGGTGACAAATTTAGATTGCCGGCAAGGCTCATGCGAACAATAGGTTGGGGATCTTTTGCCAACTCCTGGATTATCATGTCGGTTATATTTTTAACATTAGGCGAATCCAAAGGATCCCATTTTATGGCCAATGCTACCCCACTGCGCACAAAAGGCAGCGGATCGCCAACCAAACGCATTTTAATACCTAGGGGCGTATGTTTATTCGACGCCACATAAAACCTTACTTCACCATCTTCGTCATCAGCAAGCAGAGTTAATTCTTCTGGATTTGTACTATAATTAGCGCGTTTCCTTTGTTGTATATCTACCGCTCGCTCAGTCCGCAGTAGTTTGTCGATACCCCAACGTCTCAGCTTTTTGAGTTCTTGGCGCAAATGAGACTCGACATCGTATTTTGAAGCTTTTAGTGTGGATGATTGAGCAGTGCCCGGGACGGGGATTAGGCACAGGGAAACGACTAACCAGTGAAATTTGGGCATTTATTTCCACCTCCAGGCATAATACAGCTTTAGGTCATATAGAGCAATATATATGCCATTGATGGATGAAATATACATCAAGCCTGTTTAATTTAAGACCCCACCGGTTTGTTTTGCTTTTGACCAATATTGCACAATAAGCGAGAATTAAATTCTCGGGCAGGATGGTCGCCGTCTATACGCAAAAGATGGTTGAGTGCAATTGTTTCGGCGATGACAGTTATATTTTTACCCGGCACTAGCGGTACGGTTATTTCAGGTATTTCAACGCCCAGTATAATTTTTACTTTATCGTCTAACCCAACTCGTTCATATTCGTATTTCTCGTCCCAATCGACTAAATTCACCATCACTTCTACCCGCTTCTGCCGACGCGCCCCACGAACCCCGAACATTTTTTTAATATTTACAATGCCAATGCCGCGAATTTCCATATGGTCCTGCAAAACTTCTGGGCTATTTCCGATCAACATGCCTTGAGTCTGGCGAGTGACGATAACCGTATCATCTGCAACCAGACGGTGACCCCGCTCTACAAGGTCTAAACCGACTTCGCTCTTTCCTATACCACTTCGTCCCGTAAAGAGCAAGCCTATACCGTTTACGTCCAATAAGGTTCCATGCAAAGTCACCTTTGGAGCAAAAACGCCATCCAAATAAAAATGTAGCAAATGACTAAATTGGGTGGTATCGAATTGGGAGCGAAGAAGCGGAATATCGCATCTATTGGCAAAGTCGCGCAATTCGGGCAATAGCCTCCCTCTACCTGTAACAATTACACATGGCATGTTAAATTGGTATATGATATGGAGCGATTCACTCCTGCGCTGTTTGGGCAAACTTCGCAAGTATTCTATTTCGTGATTGCCCAATACCTGTATCATATCGTAATTAAACACCTCGACAAAACCCGCCAGGGCTAATCCCGGTCTATGCGTATCGGCCTGTAGTACCAACCGGCTTAATCCTTCTTCACCAGCCACTAGTTCCAGCCCCAAACGACGACCAAATTTATGCAACATTTCCTCAACAGAAATTTCGTTCATACCAATGATTCCATTATGCGTTTGTACCCCTGGTAGCGCAAATCGTCTATCCCGCCCATTTCGACCTCAGTGCGAATAGCGCAACTAGGTTCGTGCAAATGCATGCAATTGCGGAATTGACATTCACCTATTAATGGAGCCATCTCAACGAAGTACTCGGCCAGACTTGTAGAGTCAACTTGCCAAAGCTGTAAAGTTTTTATACCTGGACAATCCGCAACATAACTATCGCCGCCTAAGCGATAAAGTTGAACGCTGGTTGTAGTATGTCGACCCCGATCGTGCCTGCTCATCATTTCTTGCGTTTTAATAGAGAAAGCGGGATCGATCGCATTGAGCAGTGATGATTTGCCAACCCCCGAATGTCCCACCAAAGCAGAAACCCGCCCTTTAAGCAGCCCCTCCAATTGGCCTATCGCATGACCTGTTCTGGCACTTGTATAAATCACATTGTAACCTAAAGCGCGGTACACGTTGCCTATTCTATGCCCTTTTTCCATTGGATATAGATCGATCTTATTGATACAAAGAACAGGTTTAATCCCCCCTTTTTGTGCCATTACAATTGCACGATCTATAAAACCAGGACGCAGGGCAGGCTGTGCCAATGCTACAACAATGACCAGTTGGTCCAGGTTACTGGCTATTATTTGTTCAAAAGGGCGCGAACCACTGGCCGAACGAGAAAGTTTCGCACTACGCGGCCCCACGCGCTCAACTACCCCATTGTGGGAATCCGTAGAAGTTATCTCAACCCAATCACCCACCACTACCGGAGAGGTCGTTTGTCGCAGCCCCTCTTTGAGGCGACCGCGCACGTCACATTGCCATTCTTGGCCATCAATATCCACCAAACATTGCATCCCCGAAACACGTACTACTCGGCCCTTTTTAAACATCGGGACCTTTCATTCGCCTTTTCCTAGACGCTCAACCAAGTAGCTTGGCCAACTAGCTTGTATCATTTTTTTCTGGGTTACCTTGACTGGATATTCAACTCGTTGCAATTCCACCAATTCGGCTTCAATCTCCCATATGGCATAAGCTGCACGCCAATCGCCATCCCGTGGCTGCCCCACACTGCCGGGATTGATCAGACATTGATGGCGATTTACCGCCACCTTAGAAGATGTCAGAGGAATTACTTGATCGCCTATTTTGCAGTGTATTGACTGGTGATGCGTGTGCCCAATAAATCCTATTGGCCAGCTCATCTGCTGCATACACCACACAACTTCATCGTAGAGATAAATATGGGTCCAATCTTCAGGTTTTAAGGGATTAGCATGCGCAAATACGCCGCCGCTTTCGACGCGGCGAAATGAAAAACTTTGCAGGTAATTTATCTCTGCTTCGCCAAGAAAGTCGTAAGTCCTCAAAACAGACTCCCTAGCTAGCGGATTGAGAGTTTTAATATGGGTCCGGTCGATAGTGGCTTGATCGTGATTGCCCAGTAAGCATTCGGCTTCAACTTCCTTCAAGCGATTGATACAGGCTAGGGGATCAATCCCATAGCCAACCACGTCACCAAGGCAGATAATGCGGTCCACCCCAATCTTATCCACATCGATCAGTACAGCTTCGAGTGCCTCAAGATTGGCATGAACATCTGCAATTACGGCAATTTTCACTTGACTTAATGTGTTGAGGACGTAGACGGATCGGATACTTGGGGAGTATCGCGTCTCACTTCATCTACTGGCTTTTGGGGGGAAGAAGGATCCTCCTCTGCCTCGACGGCATAGACGAGACGAATAATTTCCCGCCGCTTTTCCTGTGGATAAGAGAAAAAGCTAATGTGGAGCACAAGGTCTTTATCCTCTTCTTTAGGTTCCACTGCAACGATTTGCCCTAAAAGCCCATCTATATCGAGCACATTTTCTTCGCCAGTGCGGATAAATTGAACATAATCGGCACCTTCAATAGTGAGATCGGCCTGTGTTGATAGAGTTCCTCCTCCTGCACTAATATTATTAATACAACCTGTATAAGGCTCTATTTCTTCAACCAATTCACCCCAAACAGCTTCTATGCGCTCAACTTCTTTTTCCCCTTCTCTGAGCTTAGCTATTTTTACTTTTTCGTCGACTTTATCTTGTGCGACCCATAAAAATTGTATCGGAAAGTTTATTTGAGCCCTTTCCAATTGCCGCCTGTTGCGTCGTCTGTCCCAAACTTCCGCCTTGACAACGAGCTTTTTACGCACTGCATCCAAGTGATTTTGATCACTAGAGGTTGCGGAACCCGCTTCTGTTAATTCTGCAACACAGCGGTCAAACAATTGAATTGAAGCCAATAGTTCGGCTGACCTCTTAACCTGTGCATAAGCCGTTGTCCGCCTTAATACATTTATTTCAACAGGTGTCAAACCGCGTGCTTTGGCCATTTTACGATAGGTTTGCCATGCGGATTGCTCTTCCTTTTTTTCTCCTTCATCCGCCCAATGCTGCGAAAAATGGCCATAAAGATGAAGACGACCACAATGACAGAAAAAAGATAGTACACCATGTCCATATCAGGAGCTTCGATACCTAAATATGGATTGGCTGCAAGCACGGCAATCATGGCAAAATCCAAAGTAAGGGCTGACGATATATCATTGAAAAAGCGCACTAATAGAGGTTTCTTGATGGATGGCCTTTATAGCGCGCGCAAATAGCTGAGAAACAGAGCAAATTTTAATCTTTTCGTTCGCATCACTTAATGGAATGGTATCGGTTACGGCCAAGCATTCCAGTCCAGAATCTGCAATGCGCTCCACTGCTCCAGATGCCAGCGTGCCGTGGACACAACCAGCATATATTTTGCCCGCCCCCCTCTCTTTAACCGCAGCGGCCCCTTCAAAGATGGAGTCTCCGGTTATAATTTCGTCGTCAAAAAATAAAACGTCTCTGTCTTCCACCGCGCCTATAACGCCCTGCACCCGCATTTCGCCGTCTGCACTTTTGCGTTTATCAATAACAACTAAAGGTAAGCCCAATTTCTTTGCATAACTCTCCGTTACTTTTGCGCGGCTAATATCTGGTGCAGCAGCAACAGAGTTGGCCAAATCCACGCCAGTATAATAATCGCAAATCGTTGGCACACCACTCAATTGGTCCACGGGAATCCGACAAAAACCAACGATCTGGGGACTGTGTAAAGTCATTGTGAGTATGCGGTCTGCACCAGCTTCGGTAAGCAAGTCGGCCATCAACCTACCTGCTACTGAAATTCGCGGCTCGTCTTTACTATCGGCCAAAGCATAAGGGTAATAAGGCAATACTGCTGTTATTCGCCCCGCAGAAGCAAACTTTAGTGCATCTAGGGTGATGAGCAACTCCATAAGATGCTCGTTAACCGGTGGGCAGGATGTTTGGATGAGAAAGACATCACATCCACGTACATTTTCACAAATTTTAACTTTGATATTCTCATTGCTAAAACGGACAAACTCGATTGCCCCAAGCTGAACCCCTAGAGCATCTGCGATGCCTGTCGCCAAAGGTATGTTGCTTTGACCGGCAAAAACCTTAAGTGTTGCCATTTCTCGTAATCAACCTTTACAGCATCCCAAGATCTTCTCGCGCTTTTGCAGCCACTGGCGATGTAGAAAAATCCCTAACAATGCGCTGTAAAACCCGCTTTTGACTATCAGTATCGCCTGCAAGTGCAAGATGGCGCGCGGCCTGTTGTAAAGCAAGCGCTGAAGCCTGCGCACTATTATGGGCATCTGCATAGGCTTGGTATTTTTGAGCCGCTTGTTGTAGTTGACCCTGGGCAGCCATACAGGCGGCCAATCCATTCCAGGCGGCAAATTCAAAAACATCCAATGCCATATCATCGTTTAGATATCGTTGGTAGAGGCCCTGTGCATCAGCATAGCGACCTTGGCGGTAATAGCGATTGGCCAATAATAAAATCCCCTTTGATGCCGCTGGTGTCCCTTCAAATTCTTCCAATAACTGTTCGTTAAGTTGCAAAGCGCGACTGTCCTCCCCGCCCGCTTCTGCGATGACCAAATTTCCCAACTTTTCAGCGGCATGCAGTTTATCTTCTTCTTGCTTATCAATAAATAAATCTATCAGAAAAATAAGCAAAATGATTCCTATAGCACCCCCAATAAAATACTGGACGCGCTCGCGAATAAAATCAGCCGCCTGTAGGATCCATTCAGCAATTTCATCCTCTCTAAGTTCATCTTTGCTTAAGCGCTTACTTTCTCCGGCCATTTTCTACTTCCTATATTCCATATATTAGTGTGAATCAATACTTTATTATACTCTCAATGCGATGCCCACTTAAAAGTCTTCGACCTTCTAGAAAAGTCAATTCGATGAGGAATGCTATGCCTAATACATGGGCCCCCACGCGCTCGAGCAACTGACAGGTTGCTTGCATAGTACCTCCCGTCGCCAAAACGTCGTCGACAACTAAGACATTCTGCCCCCGTACGATTGCGTCCTCATGAATTTCAACAGCATCCTTGCCGTATTCTAAACTATATTCTTGGCTTAGTGTTTCTGCTGGCAGTTTTCCCGGTTTGCGCACAGGTATAAAACCACACCCTCTTTCCACTGCGATCGGAGCACCAAGAATAAAACCGCGGGATTCAATCCCCACTATGTAGTCGACTTGATCATCGAGAAAAAAGCCATTTAGATCTCTTACGGTTTGCTTTAGCACATTACCATCTTTTAATAAAGTAGTAATGTCTTTATAAGAGATTCCAGGTTTTGGAAAATCTTCTACATTGCGAATATATTTGCTTAGATCTAAAGGTGAATCCATAGTGAAAATACTTGTTCTTTAAAAACTTAAAGTTAAGATACTACCTTTAAGATAGCAGAGGCGTTTGAATGTGTCAATTTTACCTATTTGACATAATATAAATTATGCGTCGATTTATGGCCTTAATTAAAATAATGCATAGATAAAAGGGGCTACTGCAGATCCCTGCGTCATAACTATTAACAATCCAAGTAAAATCAAGGTGGTGAATATGGGACCAAGCCACCACTTCTTGCGCACTTTCATAAAGTCCCACAATTCTCTAATTATACTAAGTTTACTTGCCATATTTTTCCTCAATCCAGGAGCCGACTTACCGACTCGCCATGATGAATGGCCTTTATCGCATCGCCTATAAGCTTAGCGACTGAAAGAACCTCAATTTTGGAGGTGGGTATTCCCTGCCGTATTGGTATAGTGTTTGTAGTAACAAAAACCTCAACTGGAGAACTGTCTATATGCTCTAGCGCGCTGCCTGAAAATACTCCGTGAGTACATCCAGCCAATATTCTACGGGCCCCTCTGGCTTTTAAGATCTTAACAGCTTCCATCATGGAGCCCCCGGTCAACACCTCATCGTCAAACAGGAGTGCGTCTCGCCCTTCAATATCGCCTATTATATTCAATATTTCTGCCTTCTCGTCGTCCCCATGCCGGCGCTTGTCCATAATGGCTAAAGGCAAATCCATACGCCGGGCATAAAAACCAGCCTCATCGGCACTACCAACATCTGGAGAAACGACAACGGCGCTACTTAAATCCTTGGATCGCATGTGATTGCAAATGAGACCTGTGGCCCATAATTGATCTACTGGTATACGCGAAAATGCGACAATTTGCGGACTGTGCAAGGTCATCGTCAAAATTCGATCCGCGCCAGCAGTTTCGAGTAAATCGGCCATTAGTCGCGCACTAATTGAAATGCGCGGTTCGTCCTTCTTATCAGACCGCACATAGGGGTAATAGGGCAAAACAGCCGTTATCCTCCGAGCTGATGCGTATTTTAAGGCATCGATGATGAGCAATAATTCAATAAAATGGTCGTTGACCGGCGATGCCGAGGTTTGCAACACAAAAACATCATCTTCTCGGACGTTTTCTTCAATTTGAACTTTTATATTGTCGTTGGCTTGCCTTTCAATATTCAACCTGCCCAGAGGCTGATCGAGATATTCGCCAATCTCACGCGCCAAAAGAGGATTGCTCGTACCGGCCATTATTTTTAAATAATTCTTCATCGCCCTTTCATCCTATTGCCTACGCATATTACTAAATAGAAACTGTAAATGTGGCCTCCCTGCAAAACCGCGCCACCTATATCTATAACTCTTGACAAACGCTCTACCCTAAGCTACTTTGCCGCATCTCATAAATCGTATAACCTAGGAGAATCACCTCATGCCGCGCGTCAACATTATGCTACCCGAAGATATATTGTTGCAAATAGACCAAATGGCACGGGAAGAAGGCATGAATCGTAGTCAATTGATACGCACGGCAGCACTCGTTTATTACGAGCAACACACAGCTAAAAAGGCACAGAACCAACGCCAGGCCGATATACAACGCGCTATGGATATTCAAGACCATTTGCGCCATAAAACTCCATCATGGAGTTCTACACAGGAATTGCGCACACAGCGGGAAGAAATATGATTCGTTATGCCCTCGATACTTCGATCATGCTCCGTTGGTTTTCCCAGGCCAACGAACCCGATACCGCACGCGCTTTGCGCCTGCGTCAGGAACACTTGGGCGAAGCCGTTGAATTGGTTGTACTAGACCAAGCGATTTACGAATTACTCCACGTCCTCAAAGAGAGCGCTGGCTTTAACCAAGAACACTTGACAGAAGCACTTGCCAGCTTAGAGTACATGCACATCATCATACAGCCCTACAATAATGAAATTGCCCGCAAGGCCATGCAAATTGCTTGCGAACACGATATTAGCTTATACTCAGCTTGCTTTGTATCTCTAGGTGCCTACTTGCGCTGCCAGGCCATCACCAGCGATGAACGCCTCTACCGAAAAATAGCCAGTCTTCCCTGGACCACACTTCTTAGCCAGCTAAACATCTGATTTATATAGCCTCCAAAGCCTGATCAATATCGGCAATCAATTCATCTGCATTTTCAATACCAACCGAATAACGCACTAGCTCATCCTTTATATTAATTTCTTGGCGCTCTTCCCAGCTCAAGTCGTAATACGACACCGTTGCCGGATGAGAAACCAACGTTTCAACCCCGCCTAAACTAGGGCCTATATAGGGTATTTTTAAAGAATGTACAAATTTTTTAGTACGCTCAAGATCCCCGTCTATATCAAAACTGACCACACCACCGCAACCCTTCATTTGAGCTTGTGCAATGTCGTAATCGGGGTGACTATCAAGACCAGGATAGTAGACAATCTTAATCTTCTTATGGCCTTCCAAGTGGCGGGCAATACGCAATGTAGATTCATTTTGATGGGCAATGCGCAATGCGAGGGTCTTAAGCCCGCGGATTAAGAGATAGGCCGAATGGGGATCTATGACCGAACCAAGAATGTTGCGCGTCTCTTTGATAGCTTCAATCAGGGGGGCCGCACCACAAACGGACCCTGCCATAAGATCGTTGTGCCCTCCCATATATTTTGTACCGCTGTGAATTACAAGATCCACTCCATATTCGAGCGGCCTCTGATTGACCGGCGTAGCAAAGGTGCTATCGATTATTACCTTGCAGCGATGTTTTTTGGCAAAGGGAACCAAACGCTCTAAATCTACGACGTGCAAATGGGGGTTGGTAGGCGATTCCGTTAAAATAAGGCGAGTATTGGGCTGCACAGCTGCCTCCAGCGCATCCCAGTCCCCAGGTTTAACCGCAGTGCACTCTATGCCAAACTTGGCAATAACTTTGCAAAACTTCACTGTCATCCGATAACAATCTTCCATGATGACTATATGCTGCCCCGAGCGCAACATGGCTAGCAATACAGAGGTAACCGCACTCATTCCGGTGGGAAAAAGCAAGGCATCTTCCGCCCCATCTAGCGCAGCCAATTTTTGCTCTGCGGCGCTCACTGTTGGATTGCCATAGCGACCATATTCATAATTCTGCCGTTCGCCCGCTTTAAAAGCGGTAAATTCGTCTAGGTCATCAAATACAAAAGTCGCAGTCTGGGCTATGGGATTGGTGAGCGACTTAGCTGGTTTTTGCCTATTTTCGCCGTGGTGTACCGAACGGGTAGATTCACCGATGTATTCCATTTCTTCTCTTGCCATTTCCTTCTAGACTTGATATGCCTCCTGAACCTTGTCCAACGCACTTAGTACAGCGTCGCGCACTTCTTCGTATTTTTCCCCAGCTTCTATGGGTCGATTCTTCAGTGCAGGAATTACACCAAAATCCTGTAATTGATTTTCGTGGTAATTAACTTTAAAATCCGGAAATTTTAACCCGTGTGCCGTAGAAATTACGATGACTTTATCATCGCGCTTGATAATATTGCGATCTACAAGCTTAAAAAGCGCCGCCAGTGCTACGCCTGTATGAGGGCAGGTAAAAAGCCCGGTGCGGTCCGCTCTAGCACATGCATGCGACAATTCATCTTCCGTAGCCTGTTCCACCACTCCCTCAAAGCGCTTTAAGGTTTGTATAGCTCGGGTTTTACTTACCGGATCACCAATTTGAATTGCGGAAGCCAGCGTCGTGCGCGCTTTTTGTTTTTGAAAAGTCTCAAATTTATCCAGATAACTCAAATATAGCGGATTTGCATTGGCACTTTGTGCTACAGCAATGCGCGGCAAACGGTCTATCACCCCTAACTCTAACATCTCTAAAAAACCTTTACCTAAAGCACTCACGTTGCCCAAATTACCCGCGGGTACAATAATCCAATCGGGCACTTCCCAATTGTCCTGTTGTTGCACCAACTCGATAGATATGGTTTTTTGCCCTTCGATGCGCAGAGAGTTTTTTGAATTGGCAAGATAGATATTCTCTCTCTCACTCATTTCTTGCATTAGGCGCATGCAACCATCAAAATCTGTGTGCAGAGTTAGTGTAATTGCCCCATTTGCAATGGGTTGTATTAACTGCGAGATGGTCACTTTATCTTTGGGCAAAAAGACTACAGCTGGAATACCGGCAGCCGCACAATAAGCCGCTAATGCTGCCGATGTATCTCCTGTTGAAGCACAGGCAACGGCGCGCAGATCCTGCCCTTCGGATATCATCTGATTAACCATTGAAACAAGAACAGTCATGCCCAAATCTTTGAAAGACCCCGTATGACTGTTTCCACACTGCTTAACCCACAAATCTTCTATATTGATCTCACGCCCCAAGCGCTCTGCCCAAAAGAGATTACTACCTCCTTCATACATGGAAACCACATTGTTTTCATCAACCACAGGACAAACCAATTCCTTTTTACCCCAAACTGAACTTCCATAAGGATATTCAGTACTCATATAGCGCGATTTCCACAGAGATTTCCATTCATCTGATGATTTTTGGCGCAAGATATCCATAGCGTGGTGGACTTGTAATAATCCACCACATTTACGGCATTCGTACACCACCTCATTCAAAGAATAGCGCTCGCCGTCACCACATTCAATGCATTGAAACCACGCATTGTAGGACATGGTATTTTTCACCGTTCGCATCATATTCATTCTGTAAGAAAGAGCCGATTGAAAATGTATTCAAGACATTTAATCACAGCAAGTGTCTCAACGCAATATAGCTGTAAATTAAAATGGGGTTGAAGATATTCTTCGACCCCGTTTTAGTATGCACACAATTAAATTTTACAATACTGTGGACACTTTTGTAAGTCATTGATAAATAACGGCTTAGGCAAATAGA
>CAXGRO010000001.1:0-38867 GCA_964012055.1 uncultured bacterium | reverse complement strand
CCTCATAGCCGGGTTGCCGGTATTGGCCAGCAACTTTCCCGAAATGCGTTCGGTGGTCGATGCCACAGGGGCGGGCGAAGCAGTGGATCCGCAAGACGTAACGGCCATTAGGGACTGCGTCGAGCGCCTTTTGGCCGACGCGGAATTGCGCCAGCAATACGCCAACGCGGCGCGCCAAGCGGCCCGGCACTACAATTGGGAACGCGAGTCCCGCCACCTAACGGAGCTCTATGCCGCTTTGTGAGTCACTATGAATCGCCCACTGTCCATCAGTGTGATTATACCTACCTACAACGAGCCCGACTTATTGGAAGCGGCGCTACAGAGCTTGGCGTTGCAGAATTACCCGTCTGCCGCCGTCGAAATTGTCGTTGTGGACGACGCCTCCCAGACGAGCTATCCCGAGCGCTACAAGGCCTCCTGCGGCCCCTTTGCCCTGCAATCGATTCGGCACTCTACCAACGAGGGACGCGCCAGGGCGCGCAACAGTGGCATTCGCGCCAGCAGCGGCGAATTGATCGTATTTCTCGACAGCGACATGACGGTGGAACCCAATTTTCTTGCGGCGCATGCTGCGGCACACCGGGGCGAAAAAACGGTGGTCATTGGGAATATACAGTTCGGCCCTCAGATTCCTGTGTCGAGTCTGACGCGCTATATCGACAGTCGTGGAGTACACCGCCTGAATGCCAACGAAACAGTACCCTTTAAGTGCTTCGTCACGGGAAACTCTTCTGTGCTCCGGGAGCAGGTGCTGCGTTTGGGACTTTTTGATGAGGATTTTACCGCCTACGGCGGCGAAGATTTAGAGTTGGGTTATCGCCTTTTTTTGGATAGATCCACCTTCTTATATGCGCCCGCGGCCCTGTCGCACCACAATCATTTGCGCCCCTTTCCGCAAATTTGCCAGCTCATGCACACATATGGGCGCCAATCGCTGCCGCTGCTGCTGCGCAAACATCCCGATTTGGCCCCCCTGTTGCGCCTTGGATTCTTGCAGGAACCACTATTTTCACCCAAACGTCTTTTCATGCACTTCGCACTTCTGCCGCTGATCTACTATCCCATATATTGGGCCGTGCGGGCAAGTTTGAAGGTTTTTGCACCGGATCTCTTTATTGACTATTTGTGGTGGTACAATCGCACGCGCGGCTATCTGGCGGCTACAACATAGTTTCTTTATCTTTCACATTCTTCCGGAACAGTTTGTTTTAACGAAAGGAGCCTTCCGTGCCCAAAACCGCGGTTCTATTCACTGGTATTCTGGTGCTCATCCTATTAGAGGGCACCCAACTCTCCGGCTTTGCTCAGGAAGGTAAGACAATCTTTGGAGAAAATAAGAAAGCAACGCAAAAGGCAATGGTAAAGGTTGCCAAAGCACTCGGTGTAAAATGCATTTTCTGCCACGTCAAAGAGGGCGGCAAAATGAAGTACAAAGAAGAAACCAAACACAAGAAAATCGGCCGCTACATGAAACTAAGTCTGGTCGACAGCCTCGCCATCAAGGGCAAAATTTCTTTCGAAATCCCCGAAGACGAAGGCAAAATTAAAGTTCTAGCCGTATATCAAACCGCCGGCGACGCGCCCGGCATCCACCTATCGGCCACCACCCCAGACAATAAAGTCCACAAAAAAACCCTGCCCCTGCCCAAAGAAGGCGACCCCATCACCTGCATGACCTGCCACCAACGCCACAAACACATCCTCCTCACCCACGAGGAAGAGGAAAAAGAAGAGAAGTGATCTTTTTCACCGAGATGTAACTTATATCAATACTGTGGACACTTTTTCGATTTTGAGCGATTTTTGTAAGGTTGAAATTCGTAAGTGATTATTTATCAACAAGTTACAAATTTCAATATCTATTTGTCTAAGCCGTTATTTATCAATGACTTACAAAAAGTGTCCACAGTATTGTTATATATAAATAAAAGGGCCTCCAGTTTTAGGAGGCCCTTTTACTTTTCAACTCAAGGTTAAGTATATCTAGAAACGCAGTTAATCTCCCATACGATCACTGGCGGCATGAGCGTCGGGACCACCCCCATGCCGCGTACCAAGATAACCTCCGACAATATACTACATTAACCCAACGCCTTCTCCACCGTCGCCCCAATATCCGCCGGACTCTCACACACCCAAATCCCCGCTGCCTCCAACGCATCCATCTTCTCCTCCGCCGTTCCCTTCCCTCCGGCAATAATCGCACCGGCATGCCCCATGCGTCGCCCCGGCGGCGCCGTGCGACCGGCAATAAACCCCACCACCGGTTTGTCGTAGTGCTGCCCAACGTAGGCGGCCGCCTCTTCCTCTGCGGTACCGCCAATCTCGCCAATCATGACTACTGCTTCGGTGTCGGCGTCGTCCTTAAACAATTGCAGCGCGTCCAAAAAGCGCGTGCCAATGACCGGATCGCCGCCAATGCCAATGCAGGTGGACTGGCCAATGCCGCGCTCGGAAAGCTGGCTCACCGCCTCGTAGGTAAGGGTGCCGCTACGCGAAATCAAACCGATCTTACCGGGCGTGTGAATAAACCCCGGCATAATGCCAATTTTGCACCTGCCAGGCGAAATGACGCCCGGGCAATTGGGGCCAACCAGCCGCGTCGGCCGACCTTGCAGGTAGTGGTAGGCTTTGACAATATCGTCGGCGGGAATGCCCTCGGTGATGCACACCACCAACGCCAGTTCCGCTTCGGCCGCCTCCATGACCGCGTCGGCGGCAAAGGGGGGCGGCACAAAAATAACCGAGGCGTTGGCTCCGGTGGCGGCGACGGCCTCGGAAACGGTGTTGAAGACGGGCACGCCCTCAAACTCCTGGCCGCCCTTGCCCGGCGTCACGCCCCCAACCACTTGGGTGCCGTATTCGATCATCTGGCGGGTGTGGAAAGACCCCTCGCTGCCGGTTATGCCCTGTACAATCAGCTTGGTATTTTCGTCGATCAGAACGCTCATGTTCTCACCTCAAATTTCATTGGATGGCGGCCGCCACTTTTTCGGCTGCGTCTTTTAAGCCGGTGCCCACGGCAAAACTGAGTTCCGATTGTTCCAACAGTTCGGCGGCCACGTCGGCGTTGGTACCAGCCAGGCGCACCACTACGGGCACGTTGACATCGATGTTCTGGCGCGCCTGAATCACGCCTTCGGCCACCCGGTCGCAGCGCACAATACCGCCAAAAATATTGATGAGAATCGCTTTGACGTTGGGGTCGGAAAGCAAAATGCGAAAACCATTCTCCACGGTTTGGGCGCTGGCACCGCCGCCCACATCGAGGAAGTTGGCGGGCTCGGCACCGGCCAATTTGATAATATCCATAGTGGCCATGGCCAGACCGGCGCCGTTGACCATGCAGCCTATATTGCCGTCGAGTTTAATGTAGTTGAGATCGTATTTTGACGCTTCTACTTCTAACTCATCCTCCTCGTCCAAATCGCGCCACTCAGCTAGATCCTTGTGGCGATAGAGGGCGTTGTCGTCAAAGTTGATCTTGGCGTCCAAAGCCAACACTTGGCCGTCCCCGGTTACAACTAAGGGATTGATCTCCGCCAGCGAACAATCCGCTCCCACATAGGCTTTGTACAAGGACAGAATAAAACCGGCGCCCTGGCGCACAGCAGCGCCCTCCAGCCCCAAACCAAAGGCCAGGCGAGTAGCCTGGAACGGCTGCAAGCCCACGCCGGGGTCCACCACTTCTTTGAGTATTTTTTCGGGATGGGTGGCTGCCACCTCTTCGATCTCTACCCCGCCCTCCTGACTGGCCATGACCACCAGCTTGCTCTGCGCCCGATCCAGCGTGATGCCCAAATAGAGTTCGCGGGCAATGTCGCTGGCCTCTTCAACCAACACCTGTTTTACCTTCTGGCCATTGGCACCGGTCTGATGCGTGACCAATTGCATGCCGAGAATCTCACCCGCCGCCGCCCGCGCCTCGGCCGCCTCGGTCGCCAATTTAACGCCCCCACCCTTGCCGCGTCCCCCGGCGTGAATTTGCGCCTTAACAACAACGCGTCCCCCCAACTCAGCGGCAATCTTCTCGGCCTCTTCCGGCGTTTGCGCCACCCCACCGCGCGGCACGGCCACCTTGTACTGGCACAGCAATTCCTTGGCCTGGTACTCGTGAATTTTCATGGTTATTCACCTCTTATTAATCGGAGTATCAAACGGTACGAAAAATTTCCTTTTCCAGCAAGGAATCACACCCCTCTCTCCCCAGTGAGACGAGACTTCATCTACCTTATTAATAGCCTTTAAGCAACATCAGAACAAATGCTCTTGCAATCACCTTGGAATTTTAGCCTCGCCAGTTTTAGTAAAAACGTACATTTTATCGCCCGCATCGACTAATAGGTCAACGGGTACTTCTCTAGACTATTCTACAATCACTCTTCAATACATACGGATACTACTATCAATATACCCAACCTCTCATTATCTTTATTCCCACACATCTAGCAGTGTTTTACTTGCATTTTAAACGCAAATTAGACATAATCCCTACCCCGCCCGCAGCCTCTTCCCAAGACACGGCTTAGCGGCGCGGGTGCAGAGGAGAAAAGAAATGGTGGCTAAACTACTTTCGACACCCATCGGCAAAAAACTGGGCATGGCACTCACCGGCTTGCTGCTCTACGGCTTTCTCATCGGCCACCTGGCGGGCAATTTACTGTTGCTCAAAGGCGACGGAGGACAGGCCTTTAACGCCTATTCCGACTTCCTCACCAGCCATCCCCTCCTAATACCGGTGGAGCTGGTGCTACTGGCCATTTTTGTCCTCCACATATACCTGGCCATACGGGTCACCCACGACAATCGACGGGCGCGCCCCCGCAACTACCAGGCCGGCACCCAAGCCGTGGGAGGCCGCACCTTGGCGTCGGCCACCATGATCTACTCGGGCATTGTTTTGCTCATCTTTGTGGTCCTCCACTTGTTCACTTTTAAATACGGAGACCGCGGCGGCGGCACTTTATACGATCTGGTGGTCAACACGTTTAAAGGGCCGGTTTACGCCATTGGTTATGCCGTTGCCATGGTGATTATGGGCTTTCACCTGTGGCACGCCTTCCAAAGCGCCTTTCAAACGCTGGGGCTCGACCTGCAGCGGGCGCAAAAACTTCGCACCCTGGGCGCTGTGCTCTGCGCGGTTCTGGCTCTGGGCTTTGCCGGCATTCCCCTGTGGTTTTTCACGGCGAAATGAGGATTGGCCATGGCAATACTCGACGGTAAAATTCCCGGCGGCTCCCTCGAACAAAAGTGGGACACCCACCGCTTTGAACTCAAACTGGTCAACCCGGCCAATAAACGCAAATACCAGGTCATCGTCGTAGGCACCGGACTGGCCGGTGCCTCGGCGGCGGCTACCTTGGCCGAGTTGGGCTACAATGTGCTGTCCTTTTGTTTGCAGGACAGCCCGCGCCGCGCCCACAGCATTGCCGCCCAGGGGGGCATCAACGCGGCCAAGAATTACCAGAACGACGGCGACAGCGTCCACCGCCTGTTTTACGACACGGTGAAAGGCGGTGACTTCCGCGCCCGCGAAGCCAACGTCTACCGCCTGGCCCAGGTCAGCACCCAGATAATCGATCAATGTGTGGCCCAGGGCGTGCCCTTTGCCCGCGAGTATGGCGGCACCCTGTCCAATCGCAGTTTTGGCGGGGCGCAGGTCTCGCGCACGTTTTACGCACGCGGTCAAACCGGCCAGCAATTGCTTTTGGGGGCGTACAGCGCCCTGATGCGCCAGGTGAACAACGGCAAGGTGCAAATATTTCCGCGCCGCGAAATGCTCGACCTAGTGCTGGTAGACGGCCACGCGCGCGGCATCGTAGTGCGCAATTTAGTCAGCGGCCGACTTGAGTCCTACGCCGCCGACGCCGTGCTGCTGGCCACGGGTGGCTACGGCAACGCGTTTTTTCTTTCGACCAACGCCGTCAATTCCAATGTCACGGCGACCTGGCGTGCCGCCAAGAAAGGGGCTTACTTCGCCAACCCCTGCTTTACCCAGATTCATCCCACTTGCATTCCCGTCTCGGGCGATTACCAGTCCAAGCTCACACTCATGAGCGAGAGCTTACGCAACGACGGCCGCGTGTGGGTGCCCAGGGAGAAGGGCGACGCCCGAGCGCCCGAACAGATTCCCGACGCGGAGCGCGACTACTATCTGGAGCGGCGCTACCCCAGCTTTGGCAATCTGGTGCCGCGCGATGTGGCATCGCGCGCCGCCAAGGCCGTCTGCGACGAAGGGCGGGGGGTGGGCACCACCGGCAGGGCGGTGTTTTTGGACTTTGCCGATGCTATCAAGCGCGACGGCGAAGAGGTCATCCACCAGAAATACGGCAATCTCTTTGAGATGTACGAAGACATCACCGCCGAAAATCCCTACAATACGCCCATGCGCATCTACCCGGCGGTGCACTACACCATGGGCGGGTTGTGGGTCGACTACGACTTGATGAGCAATGTGCCCGGCCTCTTTGTATTGGGCGAGGCCAATTTCTCCGATCACGGGGCCAATCGCCTGGGCGCCAGCGCCCTCATGCAGGGGCTGGCGGACGGTTATTTTGTTATTCCCTACACCATTGGCGGCTACCTGGCCAACCACACCGATGCCAAGATAGGAACGGACCACGCCGCCTTTAAAGAAACAGAGCGCGCCGTGGCCGAACGCATCGACCGGCTGCTCGCGGTGCAGGGCCAGCGCACCGTCGACGACTTCCACCGCGAACTGGGGCTGCTCTTGTGGGATTACTGCGGCATGGCGCGCAACAGCGACGGACTGCAGCACGCCCTGGGCAGAATAGGCGAGATTCGCGACGAATTTTGGAAGAACGTGACGGTGACCGGCTCGCAGGGCGAATTTAACCAAACGTTGGAGCGCGCCGGCCGCGTGGCCGACTTCATGGAGTTTGCCGAACTGATGGTCTACGACGCGCTGCACCGCGACGAATCGTGCGGCGCCCACTTTCGCGAAGAACACCAGACTGAAGAAGGCGAAGCCCAGCGCGACGACGCCCGCTTTGCCCACGTGGCGGCCTGGGAATTCAACGGCGCGGGGCAAGACCCCACTCTGCACAAAGAACCTCTGGTATTCGACAACGTCTCTCTGACCCAAAGGAGCTACAAGTGAGCCAGTTGATGAACCTCACCCTCAAAGTCTGGCGCCAGCAAAACGCCGAGGCCAGCGGCCAAATGGCCACCTACCAGGCCAGCGACGTCTCGCCGGATATGTCGTTTTTGGAGATGTTGGACGTGGTCAACGAAACGCTGGCCAGGCAGGGCGAAGACCCCATCGCCTTTGACAGCGACTGCCGCGAGGGCATTTGCGGCATGTGCAGCCTGGTCATCAACGGCGTGGCGCACGGGCCGGGAAGCGGCACCACGACCTGCCAGGTCTACATGCGCCAGTTCAACGACGGCGACACCATCCACATTGAGCCGTGGCGCGCGGCCGCCTTCCCCGTGGTTAAAGACCTGGTCGTAGATCGCTCGGCTTTTGACCGCATTATTCAATCCGGCGGCTATGCTTCCATCAATACCGGTTCAGCCCCCGACGGCAACGCCCTGCTCATCGCCCAAGAAACGTCCGAAGAAGCCATGGATGCGGCCGCCTGCATCGGCTGCGGCGCTTGTGTGGCGGCCTGCAAAAATGCCTCGGCCATGCTCTTTGTTTCGGCCAAGGTTAAACACTTGGGTATCCTACCCCAGGGCCAACCCGAACGTCCCAAGCGGGCCGCCGCCATGGCCCAGGCCATGGCGGACGAGGGGTTTGGCAATTGCTCTAACGAGTACGAGTGCGAAGCCGTCTGCCCCAAAGAAATTTCGGTCGGACACATCGTCTTTCTCAACCGCGAATTTATCAAATCCCGTATGGCCAAGCACGAATAGCTGCTTCCATTTTATTAAAGACAGCGCAGCTCATGAGTCATATGCCAATCTATGTTTGCGGGCGGCGATTTTGCCGGCGGTGCTATGTCTGGGAGCAGAGCGGAGCAGGGTGATCGCTACCCTCCCCGAGAACACCTCAACTGCAGTACCATCATCTAGCTCCAGGATCCGCACCTTCTAACAACTTCACATAAAGCCACGCGGAACTCACAAAGCATCACAGACAAGACCGCCACCCGCAAACCCTCCAAGTACGTCGTCAGCTATAGCACAAAAAAGCGGGCCGCCTCGCAATAAGGCAGCCCGCTTTAATTTATAATTGTAACAGATATTAAGTGGCCTGTATACTCACCCGCTTGCGTCCCTTGCCAAAGGTCTCGTACATGACGGAGCCATCAATGGTGGCAAAGAGCGTATCGTCGCCGCCTTTGCCGACGTTGGCGCCGGGGTGTATCCGCGTGCCACGCTGCCGCACAATGACGGTGCCGGCCGTGACGTACTGACCGCCGAATCGCTTGACACCGAGGCGCTGGGCGTTGCTATCGCGCCCGTTCTTAGAACTTCCAACACCTTTTTTATGTGCCATTTTTTATCGCCTTTCGCTCTTGTGTAGCTTAATTTAGCACGATATCGTCGACTTGAATTTCGGTGTAGTCCTGGCGGTGGCCGTTGCGACGGCGGTAATTTTTGCGCCGCTTCATTTTGAATACTACAATCTTTTCGCCGCGGCCGTGGCCTACTACGGTGGCCGCCACTGCAGCCCCTTCTACTACCGGCGTGCCTACCTGCGTCTCCCCTTCGTTGGAGACCAGCAGAACATCGGCAAACTGGTGCTGACTGCCCTCTTCTACATTGAGCTTGGGCACGCGCACCCGATCGCCTTTATTGACTTGCACTTGCTTGCCGGCGATCTTGACTACTGCGTACATGATGCTCTCCTACATTCGCTAAGTATGATTTTTGTGAGGAAGTTTAAGATAAAAAGCAAATTCCAATCTGTCAAACCCTGTACTCGGCGGTCACATCGAGATTGCGCTTTGCCGAGATAAATCGGTAGTCCTCCACCGAAAGGGTGGAATCCGTCTCTAATTGCAACCGGGCTTTGGTCGCTTTGCGGATAGACTTTATGCGGCTTTCGTGGTCTTCCTTCATGTAGTTGGCCACATCGGGATGCACCCTGAGCACGTAGCGGCGTTCGCCACTGGTGGCCTGGGAGCGCTGCAGCCAGCGCTCAATTTTGGTGACGGTAGTGTCAGGGCCCAACACCCTGCCGGTGCCCTGGCAAGTGGGGCAGGGTTCGCTATGGGTGTGCAGGAGGTTGGGTCGCACGCGCTGGCGTGTCATCTCCACTAAGCCAAACTCGCTGACTTGTGGACTGATGGAAATCTTAGCCCGATCTTTCTTTACTTCCTCGATGAGACGTTCGACAATTTTGCGGCGGTTCTTTTCTTCGTTCATATCTATGAAGTCGATGACAATGATGCCGCCAATATCGCGCAGACGCAATTGGCGCGCCACCTCGCGCGCCGCCTCTAAATTGGTGTTGAGATTGCTCTCTTCCTGGTCGTGGGTGCGCACGTTGCGCGCCGAATTGATGTCGATGAACGTGCCGGCCTCGGCGTGGTCTATAACTAGGCTACCGCCCTTGCGCAGCCACACGGAGCGGTTGTTTGCCTTTTCTAAGGCTTCTTCAATACCCGCAGTGTCAAAGAGGGGTCGGCGATCTTTGTAATATTCCACCCGTTTTTTAAGTTCGGGCGAAACCGTGCGCACATAGGAGAGAATTTTCTTGTACTGCTCTTTATTGTCGACCACAACCTGGTCGATATTATCGTTGAAGAGATCGCGTATTACACTTGAGGTCATACCGATCTCTTTGTGGACTAAGGCCGGCGCTTTGGCCCGTTTGCTCGTCTTTACCAGTTGGCGGTGCAACTTCACCAATTGTTTTAAATCGCGTCTAAACTCGCGCTCGCTCTTATTGCAGCCTTCCGTGCGAACAATCACCGAATAACCTTCTGGACGAACCTTTTGCACAATATCGCGCAAGCGTCGACGTTCGTTCCAACTGGAAATCTTGCGCGAAACGCCCACCCACTTGCCACCCGGTACCAAAACTACAAAGCGGCCGGCCATGGAAAGCTGTGTAGTAACGCGAGCGCCCTTGGTGCTAATAGGTTCTTTGGCAATCTGCACCAGGGCTTGATCGCCTTTGCGAACCAAGTCCTGAACGGGAGGATAGTTTTGGGGGCGGCGACCGTTACGCGAACTACCCCCATCGCTGCCTTCCAGGTCGCTACTTCTCTCGGAGGCTTCGACCATATCCCTCACCTGTAAGAAAGCGGTACGCTCTAACCCCACGTCGACGAAGGCCGCTTGCAAGCTGGGCAGAACAGCCGTTATAGTGCCCTTGTAAATGTCGCCCACAATGCGCTCGTTTTCCGGTCGCTCAATCCAAATTTCTGCCAAATTGCCATCTTCCATTATGGCAATGCGGGATTCGTGAATCCCTTCGTTTATATAAATTTCTGTTTTCATTGTACTTCCTTAGATAGATCGCCTTGTCCCCGTCGCTGCGAACAGCGCTACTTTAACGCCAATCTATTGGAGCTGCGACGGGTGCGAACCAGGGGAAGTGTTAGTACAAAATCCGCCTGTTGATCTGCGACTTTTACAATACCACAGATAGGCTTTGAGGAAGGAACATCGTGTATTTGAAGATCTCGTATCCGAATAGACAAACTCGTCTATTCACTTGACCATCTCACTGCGATTCGGGCAAGATCGCACAATCTGCGTTCGGCTGCAGTAATTGTTGGGGCTCGAAGCCTAGCGGCAATAGGGCGCCTGCTAATTGGATATTCTCCTTACATTGGGCCGACAAGTGGATTTACAACTATTTGTCCCGCTCAAGCAGCACTTCTTTTAAACGCAGAAAACGAATAAAATACAAAATCTTAACAAGATATATGCTCGCCCTATCGAATGCGAGCAATTCCTCTGGGCCTGCGATTAAACCACAACCCTGGATCGTCTGGACGATCAGATTAAAATATAGAAAATATTAGTGTTTTTTTGTGTTCTCTTTGAGGTAAAATACTAAACGAGCAAAGGACCGGCAAGCTCTTTATCCTTACTGCTTAGGAAGCGCCGTCTTGTAGCAAGCGAGTATAACGCCGCTCGTCTATGAGCAGTTCTATTGCAGTATCCAATGGCATGTCGTTCTCCAACTCTATGCGCAGACTCTCGTTCCTACCTTTTAACCTGAGCGTCAATTCGCGTTTGAGTGCATTGGTGATATAAGGCGTCAGCTCTGTCCTCAACCCCTGTACAAAATCCTCTTTTAGTTTTTCTTTTAAAATGCCAATGGTCTGCTGTACTTCTGGACTCCATTTCATTTCATCGGCCAGTTTTGTCAATCCCTCCAACTCTTGTTGGCCAGGTCGATAAAATTCGTTTTTCTCAGCTTTGCTTATTAAATGTTCAAAAAAAGCTTCCATCATAGCCTCGTTTACTTCTGGCACTTCCTCTGCCAACATTAGACTTGAGTCCGCCGAAACGTAATCTACCACAAAGTCAAAGAACAGGCGGCGCCTATTCAAATCCATCACAGATCTAGGCAGGTCATTGGCTGCGACTTCTATATCTGGACTAATACCGCCTCCGCCAAATACCTCTCTTTTCTTAGTTGTATAGAAGGACTGGTTTTTCTCCTCTGCTGTTTCAGGTCTCGTATTTGGGTCTTTATCCTTTGTGCTGGGACTCACCAGACTGCTGAACGGCACAGCAAGAACCTGCTCTATATCTGCTTCTTCCAAGCCAAACCGAGCTCTGATAGCGGCTTTAGCTTGATTCAGATCTTCCGCTTTAACCACCATATCCAAAACTACGCCGGCCGGCAGCTTAATACCGGCAAACGGCACTTCTGAAAACAAACCGCGCGAGGTAGCTGGCGATTCTCGGTGTATACTGCGACCGCTGGGAGTGTAATAAAGTGCGGTGGTCAGTTTTAATGCATTGTCCTTTGTTTCGTGCAGATCAAATATGGTTTGTACGGACCCTTTGCCAAAAGAAGCCGTTCCCAATATGACCCCCCGATCGTTGTCTTGAATCGCCCCTGCCACTATCTCTGATGCACTAGCACTCCCTTCATCTATCAACACTACCAACGGCAGGTCGCCGGCTATGGGCCGTCTTTGTGAATACCTGACCTCCTCTTGTCTTCCATTGCGTTCCCGAATGGATACAATTGCCGCATCCTTGGGTAGAAATAAGTCGGCCACTCGGGTAGCCTGGCTTAGCAGTCCGCCTGGATTTCCCCGCAAATCGAGAACCAACCCAACTATATTTCTCTTTTTTAACTGTTCCAGCGCTTCCTCTACTTCGGCCGCGGTGTCTTCTGAAAAACGCGTCTGTCGTAAGGATATATAACCAATGTCGTGGTCAAGCACTTCGATTAAAGCTACACTTTTGATCGTGATGGTTTTTCTCACTATTTCCAACTCGCGGCTGGGAGCCCCTCCCCTAGTGGCAACGCGTATTCTCACCGCAGAACCCGGTTCCCCTCTCAGTAGACGGACCACCTCTTCTAAAGTCAAATCATAGGTATCTTCGTCTTCCACAGCTACAATCAGATCTCCCGGCAAAAGTCCCGCTTCAAATGCCGGACTGCCCTCTATGGGAGCGATAACTACTGGGTAGTGATCCTTGATTGCGACCGTAATTCCCAATCCCTCAAATTTTCCGGTCGTGTCTTGACGCAGCTGCCGCAAACCCTCCGCATCGTAAAATTGGCTGTAAGTGTCCAGCTCTTCCAGCATGCCTTCTATGGCAGCTCGCATTATGTCTGAATGGTTCAGCTCTGAGTAATAATATTCCAAGATGCGACTGTAAACGGCCCCGAAGCGATCCCAGTTCTCATTTACTTCATCGTAGGGATCCGCAGTAGGACTACCTCCTATGTTAGTCGGAAGCAGTAACAGAAATGCAATCCACCTGCCCATCCATTTTTGTCGTGTTTGTTCTTTCATTGGCGCTTTCTCTATTTGAACGGAAAGGACGGCCAGCGAGTGCTTAGTTGTCGGTGAATCTCTTTTGCTAAATTCTCTTCGCTCATTGTGCCATCTAGTAGCAGCGAACTAGTGTGTTGTTCAGCTGCTAGCTCCCTATACCCCTGAGCCACTCTTGCCTGTAATTCGTCTCCCGCTCGTTCCAAGCGGTCTTCTGGCTCCTCTCTATGCTGGCGTCGCTGACTCGCCACCGATACTGGCAGGTCCAGATAAATGGTCAGATCGGGTAGGCAGTCACCCACCACCATTTCATTTATTTTTTTTATCATGGACAAATCCAACCCTCTACCGTACCCCTGGTAGGCCAAGGTCGAGGCAATATAACGGTCGCACAAAACCGGTCTCCCAGCTTGCAGCTCAGGTAATATTAGCTCGTGTACGTGCTGGGCCCGGCTAGCGGCGTAAAGTAGCAGTTCCGTTTTAAAATGCATTTCAGCCGCTTCTGGATCTAACACCAACTGGCGTATGCTCTCCGCCAGTGGCGTGCCACCCGGTTCTCTGGTAACTACTACTTCTGCGCAGTTTATGGTTTCTATATTATCTTTGAGCCAATTAACTTGCGTAGTGGTACCACTACCATCGATACCTTCAAAAACAATAAATAAGGGGGTGGACAAAAGAGGGACTCGAAATCAGAAGAATACGAAAAAAATGTCTGTAGGCTTATGCGACCCAGAAGCTCCTAGGGAGCAGAAGGGCTGGTGCCCGACTTTAGCTTGTTGCGTATATAGGTAAGACGTTCGATGACCGTATAGTTTGTCGTCACAGCTAAAACCACTAATACAAAAGCTAGGCCATGATGTCCCAACAATCCACCTAGAGCAAGAGCTACAATACGCTCTGGACGTTGCATGACCCCTACCTTGCAATCTTCGCCCAATCCCTCAGCTCGCGCCCTTACATAACTCACCATGAGGGATCCAGTTAAGGCAAAGAATAGAATTGCACTAAGCACCCATTCTTCCTGTTGGATCAAATACGCCCCAATGCCAAAAAAGAGGAAGATCTCGGAGTATCTGTCTGCTGTTGAATCTAATAAAGCCCCAAACTTTGTTTCTTTTCTGCCCTCTCTGGCAACCTGTCCGTCGAGTATGTCGCACACCCCAGCCAACAGCATAATAGCTGCTCCCCAACGCAGGTAGCCCACCGCAAATGCACCTGTGGCAACAATATTTAATACCAAGCCAAACATGGTTACCCAATCTGGACGGAAACCTAAGCGGATAAAAAATTGAGCCAGTGGTCTTAAAATTGCGTTGGCGATGGCTTTTAAATACTGCCCTAACACAGTTCTGCTCCGTTTATAAACATTAGAGTTTTTGGCTAACTCTGAGTTTTAAAATATAGGACTTTAAACCCCTCACTTGCAAGTTTTTATTTTTCTTTTCCACATCCATCTTCTTATTGATTATCCACAATCTAAACACTCGTCAAATCCCGTCTTATTTCTGCCTCTATCTCTATAGAATTATAGAATTAATGAAACATTGCTGGCAATCTTTTGCCATTTCTTATCCACATATTTAACCTTGCCTAATGTGGACAAAATGTTCGAAACCCTCACCTTTATCCACTTCTCGGCCACAATAAGCCTACTGTAGCATTGCTAGAACCTACCCATTGTCTCTGGTATAATACTCTGACATCCCTACTCTTTTTTTCGTTTATCATATTTCGACTAAGGTAACTTACTACATTCCCGTACGACTTTAGATGGGGCCTTACTAGTGGGAACAGTTCGTTGGCATCTGCAGCTGCTCGCGTTACCACAAGCTCAACTTTCTCTAATGCTTTTATCTGCTCTATTCTCTGATTAACCACTGTTATGTTTTTTAGATCGAGCTTCCGGTTGACCTCTCTTAGAAAATGTGCCCTCTTCCTTCTGCTCTCCAATAGAATGAAGTCTACTTCTGGCATATATATCTTTAGTGGAATGCCCGGTATACCTGCTCCTGAACCAAAATCCATAATTGTTTTATGTGGCAGTGCTCTTATTAGTGGAATTATCTCAAGAGCTGGAAGAATGTGTTTTGTGGTAAGGTTATCTCTGTCGTTTTTAGCTATCAGGTTTATTCTCTTTGACCAGAACAACAATAAGTCTATATATTGCTTTAGCTTTTCAAATTCTTCGTCACCATATTTACCCAGCCCTATTGTATTAACCTCTTTCACAGCAAGATTGAAATCATCTTGCAGCGACTTGGTCCAATGTTTCACGTGAAACATTTCAGCTTCTTCCGATTCCAATGTTTCACGTGGAACAATACTCTATTTACCAATACAAAACTCGGAAAAAATACGGTCGAGCACGTCATCAGTGACATTCTCTCCCAAAATATGGCCCAAAGCGTTCAGAGACTCTTGAAGTTCTGCAACGATACATTCATCCGGCTGACCTGTAATTAACATATCTTTTGCTGTAACACAAGACTTAACTACACCTAAAAGACAATCGCGGTGTCTCTGCCTGGTTATCCCCAGACCGTCAATCAAAGTAGGCGGAGGTATATTAGCCATTACAAACTGTTGCACCTGACTTAGGCCATATCCCGTAAGTGCAGAAATATCAACGGTAGGATGTCTAGATGAAAACTCCGTTGGAATATTTAATTGGCGAGGAAGATCTGTCTTGTTGAGAAGGATCATAGCAGGTCTATTATTTAAAAGCTGAAGAACGAGTTCGTCATCTGGTTGCCAGGGGGTTGCTGCATCCAAGATAGCAAGAATAAAGTCAGCCGATTCAACGATCTTTCTAGCCCGGTGAATCCCCTCTTTTTCTACAGCGTCGCAAGAAGTACGAATGCCAGCAGAATCGACAAGACGAACTGTCTCTCCACTCCAATATGCCCGACCTTCAATAAGATCTCGAGTAGTACCAGGAATAGGAGTTACAATAGCTCGTTCTTCACCCAAGAAAGCATTGAGTAAAGTGGACTTACCAACGTTTGGACGTCCGACAAGAACCACCAGGACTCCGTCCTGCCGACGACGGCATCCTTCAAAAGTATCGAGTAAGTGTTGAGTGGAGTGAACAACGCCATCGAGTATATTCAAAACATGTTGACGACTGATTTCATCGATGTCCTCTTGGGAGAAATCGAGACCGACTTCTACTAGCGATAGAGCCTGAATAATAGACGATTTTTGTTGCTGTACAAACGCAGATAATCGCCCCTGGAGGTGTCCATAGGCATTTTCTAAATTGCCCTTGCTACCAGCTTGAATCAGGTCGACAACGGCCTCAGCCTGGAGAAGATCTAGACGTCCATTGAGAAAAGCACGGCGGGTAAATTCTCCAGGTTGTGCCAGCGCGGCTCCATGGTTGAGAGCGGCTTGAACCAACTGTTCCAAGATAGGAAGACTACCATGCGTAGAAATTTCAACCGTATCCTCGCCAGTATAGGATCGGGGCGCTCGGAAAACCCAGGCCAAGCCTTCATCAATTGAGTGGCCATCTACTACAACACGGCCAAATTCCACAAAGCGAATTCGGCTACCTAAAGGAGGTTTACTAGCAAAAACTTGCCTGCCAATAGCTATCGCCTCAGGGCCAGACAATCGCACTATTCCCAACCCTCCCTCTCCAGGAGGCGTGGATATAGCTACGATTGTGTTGGAGACATTTTCAAGCCTTAGCAACAGGTGGGGGCGCTGGGGGCCCTTTTTTGAGGTGATTGACGAGGTATTGCTGTCCAATGGTTAAGACATTAAAAACGGTCCAATACAGAACCAAACCAGAGGGCAAGCTCCAAAAGATGAATATCATCATGACAGGCATTAAATAAACTATAAAAGCCTGCTTGGGATCGCGCATGGTCATGCGGGACTGGAATACTTGTGATACAGCAAAAATAAGGGGTAGAATGTGCAGACCAAATCCGCCAATTAGAATTTCGTCAGGAACAGATAGATCGGAAATCCAAAGTATGAAAGGTTCGTGGCGCAATTCTATAGAGTAAAACAATTTGTAAAGGGCAAAGAAAATGGGCATTTGCAAGAGAATGGGCAGACAACCACCTAGAGGATTGACGCCCTCCTCTTTGTATAGCTTCATAGTTTCTTGAGTGAGACGCTGTTGATCATTTTTGTATTTATCACGCAGGGCGGTAATCTTGGGCTGGACCTCCTGCATTTTTGCCATAGACTCATAACTCTTGTGGGTGAGAGGATAAACCAAAATCTTTATACAGACAGCAAAAATGACCAGCACCCAACCGTAATTGGGAACGTATTCGTGTGCGGCGACAAAGAGTATAAGCAGGACTTTGCTGATATCTCGGATAATAGGGTAACCCAAGTCGATACCCTGTTCCAGGTCCAGCTCATAAGTAATAAGGTGTTCGTAATCCAAGGGGCCTGCATAAATCAAAGTGGAAAGTTTGCCACTTCCTTCTACTCTCGATCCAATAGAAAAAGAATCGCCAGACCATAGAAATAAATCTAGCGCGCTATCTTGACCGTTTAGTTCGACGTTATAATAACCTTCCTCCAAAGGGGCAATGGCTATGAAAAAGTAAGGATTCACAATACCAGCCCACTTTAGTAAACCCTTGTCCTTAAGATCCTCTTCGGGTTCTACTTGAATGCGTTCCTCATTCATAAACGCCACGGTGCGAACAATCTGGGCGCCACTCATGCCAAAAAAACCACCGGGTGGTTCTTTTTCAGTTCGGGCAATGCCATTATGCCAACGGAGAACGGCTTGACCGTCATCGGCTAAACCGGCGTATTCTAAGTCAAAATTTATACCATAGGAATCGCTGGAAAAGCGGAATACCTTAGCTATTTGTATACCGCCATCTAATTGTGCTGTAAAACGTAAGGTACCCTCTTCCCCAGGTGATATAGTAAGTTCTTCGCGATCAGGGAAAAACTCAGCAGTGGAGAGATCGAGGGTACCCTGGCGGTGGCTTATGGAAAGACGGAGGCCATTTCCGCCAGACGTGATGAGCTCTACCCTATCCTTTAGAAATTGATTCTCGTAACGCAACAGACGAACAGATGTAAGCTCAGCCCCCTTAGTAGTGAATACGAGCTCTTGTAGAGGGGTTTTAACTATTACATTACGAGGTGTAAAATTAGCCGATTCAACCGGAGGTGTAGTGAATTGTGAGGAAGATTCCGAGGAGGATAAAGTGGGCATCTCAACAGATTGTTCACGAGAATCGCGTCCTGCCGGTTGCTCAATAACAGGAGCATCAAAGCTACTAGAGGGTTGGTTTAAAGGAGGAGTATCAGATGAAGATTGGGGGGTGATCTCGCCAGACTCAGATTGTTGAGCAGGTTTTGGTTTAGAATCCAAACCCACCAATTCGTAGTAATAGGGCATGGCCAGTAGAATTAAACCAATAAACAAAAAAGCTAATAAAGTCTTCTTATCCTCCATCATTGAAAGACCTGTCTATCCCTAAATAGTAGGAAAAAAAAGAAATATGCTCATCTCAACCTGGTAACCAGTTCGAGCAATTCCTCGGTAAGTTGATGAAAGGAGGCATGAATGGCGGGTGGTTGAGGAAAAACTACCAAACTGTGAGGAAGGGGAGCGATTTGGCGGTAGATACAGCGCAAACGACGCTTGAGATGATTGCGCTTAACTGCAGTGCCCAATTTGCGGCGAACGACGTAAATGGCGCCTGACGGCTCCTGCCCCGGCCGGATCCATAACCACTGTCCCCTGACCCAATCCATATTTTCAGGGAAGAAATAAGTAAGGAAGAAATCAGACGGCGAGCCGTTTGCGCCCCTTGCGACGACGCCGGTTGATTATGGCACGGCCACCTGGAGTACTCATACGCTTGCGAAAACCGTGTTTGTTCCGTCGTTTTCTATTGCTGGGCTGAAAAGTGCGTTTCACAAAGACTAATCCTGAAAAGGCCTAATGGAACTATATGTAAGCCTTTAAAGTTAGTTAGAGGAAAGCAATATGTCAATAAACAGCCTTGTATTATAGTTCAAAAAGGCCGTTATAAGAGAGAAAACGGGGCTTGACGAGACCAATTACATTTAATAGCTTACCAGACCCTTCCCATAGTCTAAACTATTCCACAACATATGACACTAGAATCCCACGAAATTTGGGCGCAGTGCCTTCTCAACATAGAAGGCAGGGTTTTAGCCCGCAGTTTTGATACTTGGTTTCGCACCACAAGGGCAAGCCAGTTCGACAGTGAAAACGTAGTTATTGAGGTTCAAAGTGCGTGGTCGGCTGACTTTGTCGAAAGCAATTACCTGACATTAATTCAGAAGGTTGTAAAGGAAGAAACGGGGTTTGCCCCAGAAATTCGTTTTGAAGTAGCCGAAAACAAACTGGAGACACCTAACAGGTCCGAATTAGAGCCGACGAAGGAAACGGGCGAAAATGCACAAGCCGCAGTTTCTTTACCACCACACAAAGAAGAGAAGATAAACGTTACCTCAGAAGAAGAGGTAGATCCTCTCTCACGGCAGCTCTTCACCTCACTTAATGAAAAATATACGTTCGAGACATTTGTTATAGGTGAGGGAAATAGCTTTGCCCACGCAGCTGCACAAGCAGTAGCTAAATCACCAGGAAATACACAGTTCAATCCATTGGTTATATACGGTGGGGTGGGGTTGGGTAAAACACACTTATTGCAGGCCATAGGACAATACGCTCTAACTCATTCGATAGTAGAAAGGGTGGCCTATGTGCCTTCGGAAAAGTTCATCAGCGATTTTATTCATATTGCCATTAAAATGCGAAAACAGGCAGAGTTTCAGCGCCTTTACCGCGGCGCCGACATTTTGCTGGTAGACGATATACAGTTTCTGCCAAAAACAGAAGCTACCCAGAACGAATTCTTCCATACCTTTAACGCTCTATACCAAGCGGGTAAACAGATAGTTATGACCTGTGACAGTCCACCAGGCAAATTGGACGGCTTGGAAGAAAGACTGGTATCTAGATTTCAATGGGGTTTATTAACCAGCATAGACCCACCCGATTTAGAAACGCGCATCGCCATACTGCATCAGAAAGCCGAAATTAGTGGAATTCGCTTGCCAGAAGATGTAGCCGTTTTTCTGGGCAACCACGTGAGTTCAAATATAAGAGAATTAGAAGGGGCGCTTATTCATATGATGGCGTATTGCTCGGTCAACAATTCGGAGCTGACCGTAGAAGTGGCCCGAAGAGTCATACAAGAGCGTATTCCAAAGCATTCTACAGAATTGAGTATTGAAGTTATTCAACGGCATATTGCCGACCATTTTGACCTCTCACAGGAACTTCTCATTAGCAAAACGCGCAAAAAAGAAATTACCATGCCGCGTCAAATCGCCATGTTCTTGGCAAAGCAACTAACAGATAACCCACTTAAGTTAATCGGTTTGCACTTTGGAAATCGCGATCACAGCACAGTGATACACGCAATCCAAACGATAGATAAGAGGTGCAAAGAAGACCCCACCTTTGCTCAGCTTGTAGATAACCTCAAAAATTCGATCCATCAGAAGCAAACCCCTGTGTAGAAGCCGCACAGGACAATCCAAAGACACATCTCAGAAACAAAGACAAGATTCCTTAGTTAGCTCTCTAGGCAAACTGTTGCAGAGAAAGTAGATTTAATGCAATCGGCAGTAGAGCGATGAGAGCAACCAGAGATCTACGCCAAAATGGCAGTAAAATTAAATCCACACAATTATCCACATCGAACCAATACTAAGATGTGGATTGATATGTTATCTGGTAAAAATCAAGATAACAACTTTATTAAAGGGGAAAAATATATTCTATCCACATATCTATCCACATCATATTTGGCAAACTTTGCGAGCTATATGCATAAGTAGATAGTCTTGTTAAATTAATAGATTATCTAAGCTACAATCAAAGTTTATTTATTAGTTATCCACATATCTACACACCAAACTAGAACTCCTTTTAAAACAATTAATGATTCATATCACACTAGTTATTACAGTTAGTGTGGATTAGCAAACAACAACGACCCACACATTAATTCCTAAATATTACACACCTATACATTTGTATATGTTGGTTCGCCGATTAGAATCGGCAAGAACGGATAGAACAGACCATCAATACAGAGGGCGTTATATCTTAATAAATTATCTATTAACAATATGTTATTTAAATAAAATCAGATGTGATTATATCTCAGAATTTTGAACCCAAAAGCTTGACATAGGTCTTATATAGATATATTCTATATAGAATCATCCAAATAACCATATTCTATCAGACACAGCACGAGTACTTGGCCCCTATGAAGCTTACGGCAGACCGCAACGAATTGTGGAGAGGGATCGGCACCGTTCTCGATGTCGTGCCCTCCAGACCACCCCTTCCCGTTTTATCCAATCTATTACTCGAAGCGCAGAGTGATCGGTTGTCCATTGCCGCAACTGATTTGGATTTATCTATTCGCACTAGCATTCCAGCTTCCATAGATCGCCCGGGCAGTATCACCGTGCCCGCTCGCACCTTTGCAGGCATAGCCCGCGAATGGCCCGAAGCGGAATTGACTATTGATGTGGAAGGCGAACGACTGCAGTTGTCGGGAAAATTGGGGGCAGCAGAAGACGGAGAAGGAGCCTACACTCTCTCGGGTATGCCAGCAGACGACTTTCCCAGCATGTCCGGCACGCTTAACGGATTGGCTATCGACCTGCCCCAAACAGAGGGATTAGATTCCCAAGCCGTAGGCGATATGATCAATAAGACGGCCTTTGCAGTATCTCGCGATGAGACACGACCTGTGTTAAACGGCGTTTTATGGCATATAGACGGCCGGGGTATGGTTATGGTGGCAACAGACGGTTCCCGTTTGGCCCGCTGCAGCAGACAATTTGATCTGGCCGAGCAGATTAACGGTGAAACACCTTCAGAATTGATCGTACCCCCGCAGACATTGGGACATCTGGTCAAACTGCTGGGCAGCCAACACGAGCTAGTTAAAGTGACCATAGGCGAAAGTCAGGTGCTCTTTGATATGGGCGATACCCACCTTCTTTCCCGTTTGATAGAAGGTCCCTATGTGGACTACCAGCAGGTCATTCCGCAACAAAATGAAAAGAAACTAAAAATAGCCAACGAACACTTTCTTCCAGCGGTGAGGCGCGTTTCAATTCTTTCCAGTTCCTACACGCACCAAGTGCGCATGAAGTTGAGCTCTAATAGCATAGAATTATCGGCCACTAGCCAAGAAGTTGGGGGCGAAGCGCGAGAAACCATTCCCGCCGTCTACCAAGAAGAAGAGATGGAGGTTGGTTACAACGCCAATTACCTGATGGAAATTTTGAGAAAAATGGACGCATCCGACGAGGTGGTTTTTGACCTCAGTGATTCCGTCACTGCCGCCCTGCTGCGCCCAGAAGAACAAGCAGAAGGGGAAGATTACTTCTGTCTATTAATGCCGCTGCGTCCAAGCGGCTGAGGTAAGCGGGCCGGGTGAGGATCCGTGAAATTACGCTGCAACCCTTTCGCAATTTCGCCGATATTCGGATAGCTTGCGAAGGTAACCGCGTATTGATCGTGGGAAGAAACGGACGAGGCAAAAGCAATATTCTGGAAGCCATCTCCTACCTTTCCATTGGCAAATCCGTGCGCGGCAGCAAGGACCTAGAAGCCGTACCGCACGGAGGACAATACTTTGATATAAGGGCGCAATGTCACGACGGCAGACGCCCATGCCAATTGCGGATATTCTACTCGCACCAAGACGGCAAAAAGGCATTCTGTGACGAGACCCCCCTACCCCGAGTTTCCGATGTGCTCGGCACATTCAAGACCGTTCATTTTTCCCCCGAAGACGTGTCTTTGGTGCTGCGTTTCCCCGCTCAGCGCCGCCGTTTACTCGACATTCTCATCTCCCAGTCCAGCACTGCCTATTTGCGCGAGTTGCAGCAGTATCAGCGGGTTTTAACACAGAGAAATCACCTCCTGCGCAGCAGCAAGAAAGAAGCGAAAAGACCGGACGAAAACGCCTTAAAAGCATGGGATGGTCAACTGGCCCTGCTGGGAGCAAAAGTGCGCGCCCAACGACTAAATACGCTGGCCGAAATGCAGCGGTTGTTTACTGCCCACTACAGTCGGTTTGCGCCGCAAGGCGAAGAAGCAACAATCACTTACAAAGGTCCGCGCGCCGATGGCGAAGAAAATTTAAGAGAAGAAATATTGCAAGAATTGGCGGAAAAACGAGAAAGGGAATGGCAACAGGGATTTACCCTTAGCGGACCACAAAGAGACGATCTGGTCTTTCTGTCCAACGGCAGATCGGCAGAAACTTATGCCTCTGAAGGACAGCTAAAAACCATAATGATCGCCTGGAAAATGGCGGAAGTGCGCTTTTTGGAAAGACTGAGTGAAAAACAGCCCGTTTTGCTTCTAGACGATGTTCTCTCCGAACTAGATGAAGTTCGGGGGCGCGAATTGCTAGGATTGGTAGATGAGTTCGAACAAGTATTCGTCACCACGCCGCAAGAACTGGCCGACGAGGTCCGCCAGCGGTTCGACGAAATCCGCCTCCCAGAAACGGGGTGAGGGCGGCACAGAGGCCGTAGGCGGCCTTATAGGAGCCGTAGTGGCCGAACTGGGTCTGACGGAGAAGTTGACCGAATATCAGACCAAGCAGGTGTGGAATGAAGCCGTAGGGCCCACCCTGGCGGCCCAAACGCAGCCCGTGCAATTGCGCAACGGCAAAATGGAGGTAGCCGTGCCCTCGGCTGCCTGGCGCAATCAATTGATTTTTATGAAGGGAGAAATAATAAACAAGATAAATCGGTCGATGGGCCGAGAAGTAGTAACCGATCTCAAATTGATTCACAGGCGTTAAAAGAAGGAGCTCTAATTTAATGTCGGAAGCAGCTAAAGACTACGCTCGAGAGCAGGGTCAAAGCGACAATTACAACAGCGAAACCATCCAGGTGCTCAAAGGCCTGGAGGGCGTGCGCAAACGTCCGGCCATGTATATCGGCGACACCGGCGAAAACGGTTTGCACGAGTTGGTTAAGGAAATTGTCAACAACAGCGTTGACGAAGCCATGGCCGGCCATTGCTCGCGCATTGATGTGGTTATTAAAACAGATGGCAGCGTACACATTCAAGACGACGGCCGCGGCATTCCGGTGGACTACCACGCCGGCGAGCAGAAGTCGGGTGTTGAAGTGGTTATGACCATGCTGCACGCCGGCGGCAAATTCGACAAGAAAGCCTACCAGGTTTCCGGCGGTTTGCACGGCGTGGGCAGCTCCGTGGTCAACGCTCTGTCCGAGTGGTGCATTGCCGAAGTGTGGCAAGACGGCAAGGTCCACCGCCAGAACTATGCGCGCGGCGTGCCGCAAAGCGAGTTGGAAGTGGTCGGCACCACCGAAAAAACGGGTACCGTCATTCAATTCAAACCCGACGTCGAGATTTTTGAGACGGTCGAATACGACTACGAAAACATCTCTCACCGCCTGCGCGAACTGGCCTTTTTGACCAAGGGCCTAGAAATTGCCGTCGCCGACGAGCGCAGCGGCGAGAGCACCTCCTACCTATACGAAGGTGGGGTGCAGGAGTTTGTGTGCTTTCTCAACGAGGGCCGCAGCCACTTACATTCAGATCCCATTTACCTGCAGGGCGAACGCGAAGACGTGGGCGTAGAAGTGGCCATGCAGTACAACGACGGTTACCAAGAAACTATTTTTACCTACGCCAACAACATCAAAACCACTGAGGGCGGTACTCACCTGGTGGGATTTCGGGCGGCTTTAACCCGTACCATCAACAGTTACGCCGAGCGCAATAACTTGCTGAAAAACGTAAAGTTCAGTGTTGCCGGCGAAGACACGCGCGAAGGGCTATCGGCGGTAATCAGCGTCAAGGTACCCGAGCCGCAGTTCGAGGGGCAAACCAAGGGCAAGCTGGGCAACAGCGATGTGAGGGGCATAGTGGAATCGCTGACCAGCGAAGCCCTGGACCAGTACCTGGAAGAAAACCCCGATGTGGCCAACCGGGTGATCAACAAAATTGTCGAAGCCGGTCGGGCGCGCGAGGCGGCGCGCAAAGCGCGCGAGTTAACCCGGCGCAAAGGCGTGCTGGACGGCGCTTCCCTGCCGGGTAAACTGGCGGATTGTTCGTTGAGAGATCCGGAAAAAACAGAGATCTACCTGGTTGAGGGCGACTCGGCCGGTGGCTCGGCGGCCATGGCGCGCGATCAAAGTTTTCAGGCCGTATTGCCCATGTTTGGCAAATTGCTCAACGTCGAAAAAGCGCGCATCGACCGCGTATTGGGCAACGACAAGCTCTTGCCCTTAATTGCGGCCTTGGGCACCAGCCTGGGCGAGGACTACGATTACTCTAAGCTGCGCTACGGCAAGGTGATTCTGATGGCCGACGCCGACGTCGACGGCAGCCACATTCGCACTTTGTTGATGACCTTCTTCTTTCGCTATATGCGCGATCTGGTCGAGCGCGGCAATCTCTACATCGCCCAGCCGCCGCTGTTCCTGGTCAAAAAGGGCAAGCAGGAACACTACGCTTTTACCGAAGAAGAGCGCGATCGCTACGTGGAGCAATTGGGCGGCAATGGCAACGGCGAGGGCCGCGGCATTATGATACAGCGCTACAAGGGGTTGGGCGAAATGAATCCGGAGCAGTTGTGGGAGACGACGATGGATCCGGAGCGGCGCACATTACTGCACGTGCAGGTGGAGGATGCGGTGCAGGCGGAGCATTTGTTTACGTTGTTGATGGGAGAGCAGGTGGAGCCGCGACGCGAGTTTATTGAGACGCATGCGTTGGATGTGAAGAATTTGGATATATAGGACGTACTTTCCTCGGAGGAGCGGAGGGACTCCTTCGCTCATTCTCGCAGCCCATCCATGGCCTGCTCCGAGGCATTACCCCTTGCGCCGCTTCCTGCGGCTTCACAGGAGTCCCTCCGCTCCCCCGAGGAATTCCGCTGATCTGAAGACTGCGAAAAAAACTAGACAAAAATAGACAGGGTTAATATGCTAGAACAGAGAGAGCAGAATATTGTTCCGGTGAAGATTGAAGATGAGTTGAAGACGTCGTTTCTCGACTATTCGATGAGTTTTACGCTGGCGCGGGCGTTGCCCGATGTGCGGGATGGGCTCAAGCCGTCGCAGCGGCGCATTTTGGTGTCGATGAACGATTTGTCGCTGGCGCCCAATAGGGGGTTTCGCAAGTGCGCCAAGATTTCGGGGGATACGTCGGGCAATTACCACCCGCATGGCGAGGCGATCGTCTATCCGACGCTGGTGCACATGGGGCAAGATTTTCGCCTGCGCTATCCGCTGGTGGACGGGCAGGGCAATTTTGGGTCGATTGACGGGTACCCGCCGGCGGCCATGCGCTATACGGAGGCGCGCATGAGCTGGGCGGCTACGGAAATGCTGGCGGATCTGGACAAAGACACCGTCGACTACGTCGGCAACTACGACGAAACCCGCACAGAACCGCAGGTTTTGCCGTCGCGCTTCCCCAACTTATTGTGCAACGGCTCGGTGGGCATTTCGGTGGCGTACGCCACTAAAATTCCGCCCCACAATGTGTCCGAGGTGGTCGACGCGCTGGCGGCGTTGATCGACAATCCCGAAATCACCATCGACGAATTGATGGAACACATCAAGGCGCCCGACTTTCCTACCGGTGGCGTGATTTACGGCATGAGTGGGGTGCGCCAGGCCTATCACACGGGACGGGGCATGATCTATGTGCGCGCCCGCACCCATGTGGAAACACAGAAGAACGGCCGCGAAAACATCATTGTTACCGAAATCCCCTTTCTGGTCGACAAGTCCATCCTGCTCGAAAAAATCGCCGATTTGGTGCGCGACAAGACCATTGACGGTATTTCCAATATTCGCGACGAATCGGGTCGGGGGGGGCTGCGCATCGTCGTCGAACTCAAAAAGAATGCGCAGGCCGAGGTGGTGCTCAACCAGCTCTATTCGCGCAGCATGTTGCAGACGACGTATGGCGCCATGGTATTGGCGGTGGTCGATCGCCGGCCGCAGATTCTCAACCTCAAGCAGATGCTGCAACACTATCTCGACCATCGCCACGGCGTGGTCGACCGGCGCGCCCGCTTTGAGCTAGAAAAGGCCGAAGCCCGGGCGCACATCCTCGAGGGTTTGCGCATTGCTCTGGACCACATCGACGAAGTCATCCAGACCATTCGCTCTTCGGCTAGCCCCGAGGAGGCGCGCGAGCGGCTGATGGGCCAGTTTGAGTTGAGCGAGGCACAGAGCCAGGCCATTTTGACCATGCCGCTGCAGCGGCTGACCGGCCTGGAGCGCGAAAAAATCGATAATGAATACAACGAATTGGTCAAAACTATTGAAGATTTGCGCGATATCTTGGGCAGCCGCGAGCGCCGCATGCAGATCATCAAGGACGAGATTGCCGAAATTAAGGATCGTTTTGGCGACGAGCGCCGCACCGAAATCGTCTACGCCGCCGAAGAGTTCGATATGGAGGACCTCATCGCCGAAGAGGACATGGTGGTGACCATATCGCACTCCGGTTATATCAAGCGTATGTCGCCGCGGGCCTATCGGGTGCAAAACAGGGGTGGGCGCGGGGTGACCGGCATGAAAACCAAGGACGAGGACTTTGTCGAACAGCTCTTCGTCGCCTCGACCCATGCCTACCTCATGTTTTTGACGTCCAAGGGCATATGCCACTGGCTCAAAGTCTACAGAATTCCAGAAGGCGAACGCGTCGCCCGCGGCCGCCCCGTAGTCAATTTGCTGCAACTAGATGAGGACGAAAAAATTACCGCCGTGGTGCCCGTGCAGGAATTCTCCGAAGACAAATACCTGTTTACCGCCACGCGCCAGGGCATAGTTAAGAAAACCGTGCTTTCGGCCTACCAAAATATCCGCCGCGACGGCATTATTGCCCTAAAAATTCAGGAGGGCGACGATTTGATTGGGGCCGAAGTCACCGACGGCAATCAGGATATCTCGTTAACGACTCGAAATGGCATGGCGGTGCGTTTTAGCGAGGCCGACGTGCGGACAATGGGCCGGGTTTCCACCGGCGTCAAGGGCATTGACCTGCGCGAGGGCGACGAAGTGGTGGGCATGGTGGTGATGCAAGACCAGGCCTCTTTGCTGACCCTGAGCGAGAACGGCTACGGCAAACGCACGGAAGTGGGGGTTTATCCCACCATACGCCGCGGCGGCAAGGGCGTGATCGACATCAAAACTACCAAGCGCAACGGCGGCGTAGTGGCCAGCAAAATTGTCGAAGACGAAGACGAGGTGATGATTGTGACGGCCAATGGAATTATGATTCGCATGCCCGTGAAGACCATTTCGCAGATCGGCCGCAATACGCAGGGAGTGCGAGTAATAAATCTGGACGATGGCGACCGCGTCATCGACATGACCCGGGTTGTGCAGGAGGAAGAGGGATTTGAAGCGGCGGAGGAAGACGCAGAGGGAGGCGATGCACCCGAGGCGGCCTCCGGGAGCAATGGGAACGAGCCTTCAACCGATGGCGTCAACGGCGATGGGGCGGAGTCGCAGGAAGTCGAGGAGTGACTATGCCGAGTAGGAGGACGGGTTGCACTGGCACAAACCGTCGTTGGGCCTGGTCGAATGTGGCCCCGATCCCACCCATCTGACCGACTTGGGCCTGCACTGCCCTTTAGTTTTTATTGACCCCCACATTCCGTCCAACCAGCGCTACCGGGCAGCTGGTTATGGCAAAAAAGCGGCGGACTCACGACTGAGCCCAGACTAGCAGCGGGGGTATTACACCGCCCATTCCAGTGATGGTATGCACTGGACCTTGGACCGCAAAACCCCACCTGGCCCGGCGCCGATACCCTCAAGAGCCGTCTACCATCCGCACCAAGATCGAGGCATGACTTAAGCAGGGGTGGCGCTACCAAGGTTTCAACCGCCGTGTATTGCCGTTCCGATTCGCTGAAGAGAAGAAACAGCGATCAAACCCACCGGCGACCATTTGCGCCTGAGGTTTCACCTGGAGAATGCCCAGCTTTGGGCTTATGAGTGAGTTAGGACCGGTCGGCTGGAAAGGCGCATATAGTCCGACAGCGTCCAACAGGTGCAAAGCCATGAAAGAGTCACCACAACCTGGTTGAAATAGCTCCCATATTATCAGCGACTGCCCTGCGTACAGAAGCCTATGAGTATATAGATCGCGCACCTCACTTCTGTATGGAATTGAGTTATTCCCGCAAAGTTAGACCAAAAGGGTAAGGTTGCAGGACTCGGAAAATACTATATTTTAATAAAAGTGAAATAACAATTATTTATATTTTTAATAATACTTGTATTATAATATTTAAATTTATTTATTTCAAACACTTAAATAAGTCGTTTTAACGGCGGAAAGACGGCTCCATGCTCCGGGTAAAACGCCATAAAAAGGCGATGACTTTCCAGGTTTTTGAAGACCAGCTAGAGGTTTTACAAAAGATTGCCGGGGATACGGGACTTTCCCAGGCCGAGGTTGTGCGCCAGTTTATCGACCGCGGCATAGAAGAATACGATATGGAGCGAGTAAAGCGCCGCGGCCGCAGCCGCTTATAGGGAGCGTTGACACTGACAAGGGGGGGCGTTATATTTTTTCTAGTCCTGGAGGGTTAGTCCTAATTGGTAAGGCAGCGGTCTTGAAAACCGCCGGGTTAATAGCCCTTGTGGGTTCGAGTCCCACACCCTCCGCCGAAAACAGCGCAATTAGGTCTAAAAAAGCAAGGCAGGTGCGCGGAGAGGTGACCGAGTGGCCGAAGGTGGCAGCCTGCTAAGCTGTTGTAGGGTTTACGCCCTACCGAGGGTTCGAATCCCTCCCTCTCCGCCAGTAATTTTTTGTGCTGCGCCCTCGTTCAATGGTAGGACACGCGGCTCTGGACCGCGGTATCGGGGTTCGAGTCCCTGGGGCGCAGCCAATTTTGCGAGGTCGGCAAAGTCAGTTAACTTTGCCGACCTTTTTTATTTAGCGAGAAACAGATCTAAATTTAAGTAGATAAGGTGTGGAGAAGGGGATTATTGACAATTTGACTCATAGTACATATCGTTGAGCCACATTAGAACGAAGATTCTTCAAGTACTTGTTTCCGATGAAAAAAGAGAAAAAAGAAGAGGTAGTAGCCTGGGCGTTTTTGCTGCCGGCGCTGGTCGTATTGGCGGCCTTTGGCTTTTTTCCCATCGTCTATGCTTTTTACGTAAGCTTGCACCGCTGGCACATCAAAAAAACGGCGTTTGTCGGTTTAGACCAATATGTCCGGGCGGTTGGTGAGCCTAATTTTGTCTATATGTGCCTATTGGGTGCTGGTTTGGTTTGGCTAGGCGTACGGTTGCGTGCCAGAGCGGAGGGAAGCGACGTAGCGCCAGGTCTTTTAGTGCGCATTATTCCCCTGGTGTTGGCATTGCCGGCGTTGTGGCTGGTTATTGAGGGATTGCGCGGCCTGCTCGAGACAGGTGATCGGCAGCTCTACAACGGATTTAAGGTTACTCTGTTTTATTCCTTGGGCACTATCCCGGTACAACTGGGCGTTTCGATGTTGTTGGCCTACTTGCTTTTTAAAAGTCTACGCGGCAAGGGGTTTTTCCGCTTAATCTTTTTTCTCCCCTATGTAACCCCGGTTATCGCCTCAGCCGTGGTATTTCGCATAATCTTCAGTCCCCATCCCTCTTCTTTGGCCAATCGCTTCTGGGCATTTTGGGGCCTGGAGCAACAACGCTGGCTCTTTGAGAGCAAGTCCGTGGCCGTTTTGCTACTTCAGGCCTTTGGGGTGACCGACTATCCGGCCTGGGTAAACGAATGTTTTCCCAGCTTAGCGCTGGTTTCGATCATACTCTACAATATCTGGGTTTACATCGGCTACGACACTGTTATACTACTCGCCGGTCTGAGTGCCATTCCGCGCCACTACTACGAGGCGGCAGAGATCGACGGAGCCAATGCCTGGCAGGTTTTTCGCAATATTACTCTCCCCCTAGTCTCGCCGACGCTGTTTTTCCTGTCCATGGTAGCGGTGATTGGCACTTTCAAGGCGTTTAACCACATTTACATCATGCGCACCCCCGGCGCTAGAGACAGCGTGGATGTGGTTAGCATTGCCATATTCGACCAGATCTTCCAGAATCAAAACGCCGGCTACGCCTCTACCTTGGCCTTCGTACTCTTCGTTACCATTTTGGCGCTGACCTTTCTGCAAAACAGCGTGCTGGGCAAGCGAGTCTTTTATGGAGAGTAAGTCCACAACAAAGCGGCGCTGGCTGGTAGGGACCGTCTATACAGGCTTGATTGTTAGCGCCTTGGCGGCGGCCGTGCCGTTTGCGTGGATGGTGTTGGCCTCGTTCATGACGCGCGGCGAAACGCTGCGCCGCGTTTTTGCTCCGTCCAAAATTCAGTGGAAGAACTACCTACTCGCCTGGGAAGAAGCCGATTTTGGACTCTACTTTGAAAACTCGCTGCTCATTGCCGTTTTGCAAGTGAGCGGCACCCTGCTATTTTCGCTGTTGGCGGCTTATCCGCTGGCGCGCATGGAGTTTCGCGGGAGAGATGTCGTTTTTGCCATCATTCTAGCAACCTTGATGATACCGGAAACCGTGACCATGGTGCCCAATTTTCTCACGGTTTCGTGGCTCAACCGCCACAGCCCCATCGCCTGGCTCAACAATTGGCCTGCCCTAACGGTGCCCTTTATGGGCAGCGCCTTCAGCATATTTTTGCTGCGCCAATTCTTGCGAGGTATTCCATTGGAATTATGGGATGCTGCGCGCATTGATGGAGCGGGCCATGTGCGTTTTCTCTTTCAAATCGTCTTGCCCTTGTGCCGGGCGCCACTGCTGACCGTGGGCATGTTTACCTTCATTGGCTCGTGGAACGCCCTGGGCTGGCCGCTATTGGTGACCAATACGCCGGACTGGCGCCCCATTTCTGTAGGTTTGTTGCAGTTTGTTAGCGAGGCCGGCGCCGAAGTGCATTTGCAGATGGCAGGTGCCGTCATTGCGACCATTCCGGTCTTATTGGCTTATTTTCTCATACAGAGAGAATTCACCGAAGGTATATCGATGTCGGGATTAAAGGGGTAAAATGAGAAAAAAATTAAGAGACCTAACAGTTGGCGTCTTTCTGGTGTCCCTTGCCTGCCTAGTAGCATGTGGGGAAAGCGAGCGATCTGAAGTGAAAGCAGTAGATCTGGAGCTGATTGACCCCGGCGGCCAGGAAGTGGTTTTCTGGTACCAGCACAGCCGCCAGCGCGAAGAGGCCTTAATCGAACTCATAGACGAATACAACCGCACCAATGCCCACGGCATCAAAGTGCGCGGGGAGTACATGGGCAGCTATGGCGACATCTACAGGAAAATGTTCGTTGGCCTGCAGGGCGGCACCCTGCCGCAGTTGGTGGTGGCCTATCAAAATCAGGCGCGGGCCTACTTTGAGGCAGACGGTATTGTTGACCTAGCTCCCTATATGGACTCAAAAAAATGGGGTTTAAGTGTCATAGAAAAGGCCGATTTTGTCCAGTCCTTTTTACAGCAAGACCATAATAAAGGTGTGCAGACGGGGTTTCCTCCCAACCGCTCGATGGAAATACTCTTTTACAATGCCGACTGGTTGCAAGAGTTGGGATACGCCGATCCCCCTACGACATGGAACGAGTTTGCCGATATGTGTCGCAAGGCCCAAGCTCAGCCCTTTAGCAAATCGACCAATAAAGAGCGCAGTCTGGGGTTTTTGCTAGAGTTGGACGCCAGTCGTCTGGCCACCATGGTGTTCACACGCGGCGGCGACTTCATGAATGACGAAAAGACGGCGTACACGTTCAATACTCCACAAGTGCAACAAGCCTTGCAGTTAATGCAAGACTTGATACGAGAGGGCGCATTGGACATCGTCAGCGAGCGTTATATGGACCAGCAGGAGTTTGGCGTGGGCAACGTCTTGTTCGCGCTGCGTTCGACTTCGGGATTGCCCTTTTTTAAGAGCGTCGTTGCAGACGGTTTGGATTTTGCCTGGTCGGTGGCTGCCCCTCCCCACCAGTTCGACGACCCAGTAGTGAATGTGTACGGTGCCAGTCTATCGGTGTGCAGGACCACTCCAGAGCAGCAGCTGGCCACCTGGCTTTTTGTAAAGTGGTTTACTCAACCCCAACAACAGGCGCGCTGGGCGCGGGCGAGCAATTACTTTCCCGTACGCAAGAGTACCGTAAAAGAGTTAGAGGCGTATTTTGAGGAAAATCCGGGCTACGCTAGCGCTTTTCAATTGCTCGACTACGGCAAATCGGAACCGACAGTACAGGGGTATCAAACGGTTCGCGAAATGATTGCCGATGCCATGGTCGAGATAACTGAGGGTGGGAATATAGACGCTGTATTGAGCCGTTTGGAGCAGCAGGCAAACAAAACGCTGTAAAAGTACTCAGACGGCACCAACCCCGGAAAAAGAAAAAATAACGGTCCAAATTGGCGAAACAATGAGAGGTAGGTACTTCGAGGTTACTGTGAATGGTGCATGGCGGGAGCGGAAATATAACGATTACAAGACTGCTGCCGACGGCTCTCTGTATCTGATCATTGATGTTACGGCTAAGTGCATCGATACCGAAAGCAGGGTCTTTTCCGAAGGTTCGGCATTCACAACTTACAAGGGTAAGGAACTTGAGTATGATAAAGCCGAGCACCACAGCCAGAAAATCGGCGCTCTCAACTCCCTAATCAAGGAGACCGGCAAAGTTATCTACTTAGTTCCAGAGGAGCTTACCGGACCATACTGCTGGGTACCCGGCAGAGAAGCGGATCTGCGTTTCGCGTTGGGGAATTTTTAGGTAAGTGTAGGTGAGGTATCCCTTTTCGATGCGCCCATACCGGATTCTGCCAGCAACGAAAATAGAAAAAGAGTTGGAACCATAGATTGTTCATTCCTCCAACCCTTTTTCTATTCTATTTCTTCTTCTCAAACATACACCACCCTCTCCTCCTTCATTCCTCCTCAAACAATAAGTATTTTTGGGGTTATTTCACCTCTCTCACACGACTTCTTTCCAAATAAGTGTTGAGGTACAGGTAAGGTGATTGGAATGGATTCTGGTGTGATTTAGGGGGTGTTTTCGGTTAGTTTTAGGGGTATAATTGTCGTATCTTGTGTGCCAAATGCACTTGCTGGGAGTTAAGTCATTGGCAATCAACTTCTGCCAATATTGATAGAAGTCACATAGAAAATGGTGGTGATCCATTTAGCCTACAACGAATACTGGGTCATACGGATCAATCCACCACTTCAAAGTATGTGAATATGGCTCGTAGTAATGTGAGAGCTAAACATAGCAATTATTCGCCGGCGGAGAGATTGGGGTAAGCTTGTACCACCCATAACAGGGATAAAGACTACAACGATAAAGATTACAACACGGATACTGGGAATTGCTTGCATATCCCGTGCCAGAAGTGCCAGGATCTCATAGAAAGGAAAATGAGAATGATTAGTTTGCTCATCTTCATAGGAATTATTGCATTGTTTGTCGGCTTAATCAAGCCCGAAATCGTACTATCGTACTTCGGTGGGGAGAACAAAAGACACTCAAGAGAGTACTTCTAGTATATTTTTTAGTAGCATAATTTCATTTCAGTAAAGGCGGACACAAAGCGTATACTGGCAAATTCTCCATTGACCTTGGCCAGCGCCTTACCCGTTTTACGACATTTTTGATAATTTGCCATCGGGTATTACATTTTGTAATCAGAGCGGAGAGGCCGGTTGATGAGCAACTCAGATAAACGCCCCAACGTCGTCGTGTTTTTTACCGACCAGCAGCGATGGGACACGACGGGTCTACACGGCAACCCGATGGAATTGACCCCCAACCTAGATCGCTTGGGGCGAGCGAACACCCACGTGGCCCATTCCTTTACCTGCCAGCCGGTGTGCGGGCCGGCTCGCTCCTGTTTGCAAACCGGACTCTACGCCACAACCACGGGTTGTTTTCGCAATGCCATCCCCCTGCCCGACGACAGCAAAACGCTGGCGCACTACTTTGCCGAAGTCGGACACCAGACGGGGTATATCGGCAAGTGGCATCTACACGGCAGTGACTCTATGGGGCCGGTCCCCAAAGACAAACGCTTTGGGTACCAATACTGGCTAGCATCTAATACTTTAGAATTCACTTCGGATGCCTACGATACCGTGATGTATGATGGAGACGAACAGCCGGTGAAACTGCCCGGTTATCGAGTAGATGCCCTCACCGATGCGGCCATCCGTTATATCGATCAGCGCAAAGAGGACTCCTTCTATCTTTTTATTTCTTACATCGAACCGCACCACCAGAATCACCTAGACGACTACCCCCCGCCGGAGGGCTACCGTCAGCGCTACACCAGCGGTTGGATTCCGCCCGATCTGGCCGCTTTGGGCGGTTCCACGCACCAGCATTTGGCCGGTTATTACGGCATGGTCAAACGCTTGGACGAAGCCTATGGCAGGCTGATGGATGCGCTCAAAAGTTTGGACTTGGACGAGGAAACGATTGTACTCTTTACCTCCGATCACGGTTGCCACTTTAAAACGCGCAATAGCGAGTACAAGCGCTCTTGTCACGAAAGCGCCATTCGCGTGCCCACGGTATTGACGGGGCCGGGTTTTGCCGGCGGCGGGCAAATTGGCGAATTGGTCAGCTTGATCGACCTACCCCCTACCCTGTTGGACGCGGCCGGCCTAGAAGTGCCAGCGCACATGCAGGGCCGCTCCATTGTGCCGCTGGTTCGGGGCGATAAAACCGGCTGGCCCGAGGAAGTGTTTGTGCAGATCAGCGAAGCACAAGTGGGCCGCGCTGTGCGTACCCAACGCTGGAAGTACGGCGTGGACGCAGACGACAAACAAGGCGGCGCAGTACCCGCTTCGGAGACGTATCGAGAACAGTACCTCTACGATTTACAGGCCGATCCTTATGAACTACACAATTTGATTGGCCTGGAATCGCACCAGGAAGTATCAGCCGTTATGCGGCAGCGTTTGCTGGATCGCATGCAAGCGGCCGGCGAAGTGCCGCCCCGCATTGAACCCGCCCCCGCCCAGGCGGCCGGGCAGCGGCGCTTGGGCGCCAAAGAAGCGCACATGTAGGTGGTTAAAGGAGAGCATAACCCATGCAGAAACTGCAAATGGATCTGGTTGTTATCGGCGCCGGCCCCGCCGGCCAAAAGGGGGCCATTCAGGCTGCCGAAGTCGGCAAGAAAGTGGCCATTGTAGATCGTTTGGGACTTTTGGGCGGCGCCTGTTTAAACCAGGGAACTATCCCCTCCAAGACGCTGAGGCGCGCCATATTAGACCTGACCGGTTTTTTGCACACGAGTTATTACGGCGGCGACAACCGCACCTTGAAGGAAATTACGGGCGAAGATTTACAACAACGCGTGGGCAAAGTAATAGAGGATACCAATGCCGAGCTCACCCAGCAGTGCGAAGCCAACGGCGTAGCCACGGTGTTTGGCACGGCGCGTTTTGTCGACGCCCATACCATCGAAGTGCTGGACGCCGACGAAAAGGCCTTCTGCCAGATCGAGACCGATAAGACGCTCATTGGTACCGGGTCGCGTCCACGTCACCCTATCGACTTGCCCGACGACGAACTCTTTCTCGATTCCGACAAAGTTTTTCGCATGGATGATTTGCCCGAATCGCTGATTATATTGGGTGGGGGCATCATCAGTTGCGAGTATGCCACCATGTTTGCGGCGCTGGGAACGGAAGTGACCTTGATGGATCGGCGCGACGACCTTTTGCGCATGCTAGACCAGGAGATCGGCCAACTCTTTGTCGAGGAAATGCAGCGCAACGGGGTTAAGCTCAAATTGGGCCAGGGCATCGACCAATTGCGCCGCAGCGAAGACGGTCAGGCCGAGGTGGTGCTCAAAGACGGCAAGAGTGTCAAAGCCGCCTCCCTGTTTTACTCCATGGGTCGATTGGCCAATGTAGAAGGTTTAAATCTAGAAGCGGCCGGCATTGAGTTGACCGACTTGGGTTATATTCCGGTCAATCCCCTATTCCAAACGGCCCATCCCGACATCTACGCCGCCGGCGACGTAATAGGCCCACCCGCGTTGGCCTCGACTTCAATGGAACAGGGTCGTCTGGCCATACGCAACGCCTTTTTGCTGCGCAGCCACCACTTCCCCGACTTTTTCCCCTACGGCATTTACACCATCCCCGAAATTTCCAGCGTTGGCCCCACCGAAGAAGAGCTCAAAGAACGCGGCATCAATTACGAAGTGGGCCGGGCGCGCTACGGCGAAATAGCCCGCGGCCCCATCGCCGGCGACACCTCCGGCCTCATCAAGCTGCTCTTTCACGCCGAAACGCTGGAAGTGTTGGCCGTGCACATTGTCGGCACGAATGCCACCGAGCTTATTTCCCTGGGCCACATGGCCATTGATTTTCACGCCCGCGCCGACTACTTTGTCGACACAGTCTTTAACTATCCCACCTTTGCCGAAGGGTACCGCATTGCCGCGCTCAACGGCCTCAACAAATTGAGCGAGCTCTCAGATAGTTGAGGCACATTTGAATGCCGGCGCCTATCGCTTGACCAATTGGCGGCGAAAGTGGTCTTGCAGCTCGAGCTCGGCGGAGCACTTGGGGCAGATGAGGCGGTCGGTAACACTGCCGTCAATAAAAACGCAGCCGCTCATCTCGGCCAATCTGCGCACCGCTTCGACCTCGCCCTCCGCTTCTTCGCGGGCATCTATGGCCGACCAATCCACGGCGCGGCTGACGATGTCGTTAAAGATTTTTTCCTTGGGTAAATAAATTTTGAACTTCTTGCCGCAAATGCAACTATGGGACAATCCCAGTGCCACGGGAGTCTCCTCTTCATTGACTAAAGGGGTTAATAAAATATATGCGGGGGGGGACGGAACTATTTGGCGTTCCGCTAAAGAAGGTAAAACGCGCTTGGAGAACACCTGGGGAGACCTCTTTAGGCGCGACTGCCAAGGCGCGTTTTCCCAAGATAAGTAAAAAGCTTGATTTTGTTAACTACTTTTTTAAATATTTAGTACAACTCACTGGGCAAGTAAATGTTTGTACGTTCTTAGTACTAATTTTTTTCGCGGCAGTCGCGCAGCAGTTGCAGGTGTTTAATGACAAAGGAAATGGGTTGAGACAAAGCCTGCATCAAAGCGGCGATTTCGGTGCTGCGCACATTGTGACCAACCATAATGCCCAAGGTTAGCGTTCCCTGGACAAAAGGCACATCGATCACCAAACCGGGTTGGTAGGAAGTCCCCATAGCTGTTTGTCGAATCATTTCGATAAAAGCATCATCGGGCTCGCGCTTCCACATTTTGTCGCGGTGCCACCAAGAGTTCAAGCCCGTTTCTTGCCCAGCAACTCTTCGCGACGATAGCCCAGCATATCGGAGAGGGCTTGGTTGATGTAGAGGATGCGTCCTCCCTCGTGAATGACAAAAGGATCGAGCGAATCGGCAATTTGACGAAAGCGGTCTTCGCGCACACCGGGAATGGGGTTGATAGGTTGGTCGTCGGTAGTGGGGGCAAAAATTCGCTGTCGCCCATGAGAAAGTCGACGGAAACGCTGAGCGCGTCGGCCAGATTTTTGAGCGCCGCCGAACGCAATTGGCGCACCCGCCCGGTTTCTATGCGCGAAATAGTGGCTTGCGACACGCCGGATATGGTGGATAACCCCTTTTGATTGAGTCCTTGCTTCTGGCGCAGGGCTTTAAGTGTTTTCCCTAGTGGCATGAGATATACCTCATATTTTCGCAGAAATATCTGCGCTGAGTTTAATTTTTAGCACAATATTACAATACTGTGGACACTTTTTGTAAGTTATTGATAAATAAAGGCTTAGACAAATAGATATTGAAATTTGTAAGTTATTGATAAATAATCACTTACGAATTTCAACCTTACAAAAATCCGCTCAAAATC